>JAFVSF010000123.1 GCA_017503885.1 Clostridia bacterium | reverse complement strand
CGTATTTGCAGGATGGGACAAAGACGTTGTTGCTGTAACAGGCGATACGGTATACACTGCAAAGTTTACAGGCACTAAGAGAGATAGTATTTCTCTTAGCACGTCAAGAGGCGTTACGATAGACGGAACGAACGTAACTTTACTTAAGGGTAGTCTTGGTAATGGCGCAAACTATACTAAAGGTCAACAAAACGAAGATTCTGACGGAGTAACAAGTTGGGTAGACCAGTCTTATTTAGCGTTTGACGGTAACTATGGTTTAAATACTTACGTAGCGTTTGACTTTACCGGTAAGAACTTACCAGAGGTTGCATTCTTTGCAAAGAATTACAATAACTCTATGTATGCAGAGGACACTTCTAAACAAGGTATCGTAGTCGTAACTGGCGTTACTACTTGGGACGGTCAACTTTCTTCTGGCGTAAACGGTAGTGGTACTCAAATTAACTACGGCTTCCCATATATGATTCAAGATGCTTCAAGTGGAGCATTCTGTCAAAGCGCGTTAAAGAGTTCTGCGCTTGGTAGAGCAAATCTCGTTGATGGAAAGCGTTATAGAGTAGTTATGGGCTTCACTGGTAGTGGCTCTGCAATAACTCTCCATTGGTATTTATACGACCTTGATACAAGTGCCGTTGTAGAAGAAAGTTCAATGACTACTTGGAATTTCTTTACAGGTTCTAACGCTCAAGTTGGCAATATGACCATAAATGATTTAAGTGGTTCTATCGTGTTATACGGTAAGTTTGGCGTTGACTGTACTATAGATACAGTTCACGGCGTATTTGAAAACACTACGCTTGGCTCTGTAGTAAACGGATTAAATTCAAACGAAACTTACACGGTAAGATTTGAAGACGAAAACGGAAACTGCTTACAAGAAGAAGAACTTACCTATGGTGCAATACCATCATTTAAGGGAACGTTACCTTCAAGAGACGACGACGCGGTATTTACTTATTCGTTTGCTTGGGACAAGGCTTTTTCTCAAGTAACTGGTGACGCAACTTATATTGCGACGTTTACTGCAAATTATATAGAAGAAGTTTCTGTTAATAATACAGCTCCAAGTGGTGACGGACTCGTTTTAAATAATAGTAACATAGGCGATAGCGCTCACTATTCGGGCTCTAACAACTTATCAGATCCTCAAGTTATAGGTACTGTAAATCAATCTTACTTAGCGTTTGACGGAAATTACTCTTTCAACGATTACGTAGTATTTGACTTTACAGGTAAGAATATGCCTTCGGTTGCCTTCTTTGCTCAAAACTATAACGAGTCTATGTATTACCAAAACGGTGATAAGCAAGGTTTGGTTGTCCTTACAGGTTTAACGACTTGGCAAGGTGTACTTTATACTGAATATAACGACAGTAAGTCTATTTGGGACGGTAAAGGTCTTGCATTAGCAGGTCCATACATGCTCCACAATACTTTAAATTCTGGTAAAAACGGTTTATTAGGTTTCCAAGCCGTAACCTCTAACTCGGGTAGCAGTTCTAACGTAGCGTTAGGTAGAGCAAACCTTGACGATAGCAAGCAATACCGTGTAATTATGGGCATGGAAGAAGGTAACGACTATAGGTCGGTTAAAATCGTATATATTTTATACAGTTTAACTGACGGCGCAATCGTAGAAGGATTCTCAGCAGAAACTTATAACTTCTTTACGACGGGATTCGTTAAAGAAGGCGAAACTAGAGATCAATCTTGTCAAGGTTCAATAGTTCTTTACGGTCACTTCGGTACTCCTACGACTCTTGATAAGGTTTGGGGTGTGTTTGAAGATACGTCTATCGCTGACCTCGCTTCAATATTTGCTCCAGAGCAAGAAGAGGAAGAAGGCGAAGAAATTAAGCCTACTATAAACGCTCCTGATTATTCGGGATACGCCGATCAATTTGATTTCTATGCGTACAGCGCGTATAGCGATGGTTATTACGAAATTGACGGTGAAAAGTATTATATAGGTAAAAACTTAGCAAACCTTAAGCAATATAGTTTATACGGTGAAGCAGGTATGACAATTTACTTCCCACAAAACGATATGCTTATCGACGGCTCTGAGATGTCTATTACTAATGCTAAAAAACTTATTGATGATTTGGCTAAGGTTGGTATTTATAAGACTATATTACAAGATAATAGAATATTGTATCTCAGTTTACAAGAAAAGGCTATAGTAGGTAGTGGTTGCTTATATGCGAATAACGACGCTTTAGACGCTTATATTTACGATTGCGTAAAGGATTATGCAAATTATCCTGGCGTATACGGAATACAACTTGGCGACGAGCCTAAGTACGCTTGTCTTTCTGCTTACGCTGCTGTTTACAACTCTATAAAGAGAGTAAACGAAAAGTACGGCTTTAACTTATTCGTTCAATATAACCTCAACCCACTTAACGTAACGCAAGCCGTTTACGATAATTATTATCCTGCGTCAAGTGGTACCTACGAGTGGAATAACTACCGTTATAAACTTGGACTTCGTGATAGATTTACCGACAGTGTAACTCGTTATACTCAATACGTTAACGATTTCTTAAACGCTATGAATCCAGATTCTATAATGTACGACGATTATCCGTTAATGGAGGACAAAAACGGCAATCTCGTTATTAGCGATTCTTATATTCCATGTCTTCAAATCGTAGCAAAGGCGGCGGCAGATAGAGGAATTAAGTTCTATAACGTAACTCAAGCGTTTGAAAATAATGCAGACGGTTCTCTCCATCGTCGTGAAATGACAGAGGCTGGTGCTAAGTGGCTTAACAACATTTTGATTGGCTTTGGCGCTAAACAAATTTCTTACTACACTTACTATACGAGAGGTGAAAGCGATTCTACAGGAGGCGAATCTTACGTAGATGGAAAGTCTTTCGTAGACTATAACGGCAACCCAACGAGTCTTTACTACTATATGCAAAATATAATGGCAAACAACCAAAAATTTGCTCCTACCGTAATGCAATTTGATTACAAGGGTAGTAGATATTATAAGGGTAGTTCGGTATCAACTAATAAAGACCACGTTGCAGAAATAACCGTTTCTAATAGTTTTGCTAAACTTTCAGCATTCTCGGTAGATAAAGAACTTGCTTTAGTAACAGAACTTTACGATGATGAGAATAACTACTATATGTATATGGCTATGAATATATCTAACCCGGACGTTGGTTTATATACTCAAACCGTTACTATGACCTTCTCCGGTTATACTCACGTATTAGTTTACGTAGACGGGGTTGCAACGACTCACGCACTTACAAACGGCGTTTATACTGCAACCTTAAACGCAGGCGAAGCAGTATACGTAATTCCGTTTAATTAAAAGATAACTAAATATTGGAAAACCTCCTTTAAGGAGGTTTTCCTAATAATTTTAGGTTTTAAGCTGTATAAAACCTTGGAATATAAAAACGTGGAGTTTTTAAAACGCTAATGTGGATAGTAAGAGATTTACAAAAAACAAACAAAAACCTTGCTGTTTTTTATAAAAAATTCAGTGTTTCTAAAAAGGTTGAAAAAGCTCTTTTAAAAATCTCTGCGCTCGGTATCTTTAACGTAAAGATAAACGGCAGAGAAATTGAAGAGTATTTTATGCCCGGCTGGACTAATTATAAAAAATACGTTCATTTATGTACGTATGACGT
>JAFVSF010000122.1 GCA_017503885.1 Clostridia bacterium | reverse complement strand
GCAGTTATAACAACGTCGCAATCGCCCAAATATTTTGCAAGCGATTTTCCACAATGTTCAGTCATTTCAGACGCACCGTGAAGGTTAAAAAAACAAATTTTAATACCAGATGGTAAAGGCAAAATTGGCAATTCGGCATCGTAGCCGTCAATATTTAATTTATAAACTTCTGACATAATACACCTCTACGACAATAATACCACTTTGTAAATTTTATTTCAACTAAAATTTAACAATATATTATATTTTTGAATTAGTAATAGTATATTACTAATGATTATAAAAAATTTTTATGATAAAGGTGGTAAATTTGAAGGCGTATAATCTTACTGTACAAGAGGTACTAAAAAACTATGGCTTAAACGAAAAAAGAGGTTTATCGCAAGAAAAGGTCTTAAAGATGAGGGAGGTTTATGGCAAAAACGAAACCTTGTCTAAAAAGCCGAAATCGTTTATAAAACGACTTATAGACGCACTTTCAGAGCCAACGTTGTTAATTTTAGAGTTTGCATGGGTTGTAACGCTTGGTGTA
Source organism: Clostridia bacterium (assembly GCA_017503885.1). Lineage (GTDB taxonomy): Bacteria > Bacillota > Clostridia > Christensenellales > Borkfalkiaceae > UBA10281. The sequence continues at coordinate 5,083 of JAFVSF010000122.1, read as the reverse complement.
AACGTGGGTAAACAATTAAAAAACGGAAGTGGCGATTTTCTAGAGTGTGTAGGCATTTTGCTTGCAGTTGCGTTGTCTGCGTCGTTAACTCTTATAATGGAAGGAAAATCGCAACGTGCGTTTGAAATGTTAGGCAAAGTTTATGATAAGATAAGCGTAAAAGTAATAAGAGATGGTGTTATAACTTTAATTCCCAAAGAGCAGGTTGTATGTGGGGACGTTTTGCTTGTTGAAACGGGCGACAAAATAGTTGCAGATGGTAGAGTAATAGAGAGTAATCAGTTAAAAATCGACGAGTCAATGCTAACGGGAGAAAGCGATAGGGTAGAAAAGTTTGCTGATAAATGGTATGATGAAGATACTCCTTTGGCAGAAAGGCGAAATATGGTGTATTCTGGTACTTTCGTTGGAAGTGGTAGTGGCAAAATGGTTGTAACTGCCGTTGGAAATGATGCAGAACTTGGTAAAATTGCAGGGGAATTAGGCTATAAAAACGTTGCGAATGCACCACTAAATCAAAAACTGAATAAACTTGGCAAATTAATAACGTTAATTGGAGCAATAACTTCAGTCGCCGTTTTTCTTCTTTCGGTAACAAGGCTTGCTATTTTAAATCAAATAAGTTTTTTTACCTTGCAAGAAGCTTTTTTAGAAGCCGTTGTGTTAATAGTGGCAGCAGTGCCGGAAGGGCTTCCGTCAACAGCGGCAATATCGCTTACGTTAAACGTTGTAAAGTTGGCAAAATCTAACGCCTTAATTCGCAAACTTGTTGCAGCCGAAACGTCGGGTTGTATAAGTGTAATTTGTTCAGACAAAACGGGTACTTTAACGCAAAATCAAATGACTGTGGAAAAACTAAAGCCCTATGCAAAAACTGAAGAGAGAGTCGTTTTAGAAAACGCTTTGTTAAACTCATCGGCACAATTAAAAATTAGTGCTAAGCGAGTTGAAGTATTCGGTTCGGCTACCGAGGGTGCTCTTTTAAAGTATTGCAATCAAAAAGGTATTGATTATCAAAAATATAGAGAAAATCAACCTATAGGAAGGGTTTTGCCTTTTGATTCTAGCAAAAAGTATATGGCAACGGAACTAAAAAATAAAAAAGTAGTCTATTTTAAGGGTGCTCCAGAGGTTATAGTAAAAGGTACTAGTTTAGCACAAGAAGAGCAAGAAAAAGTTTTAAAAGAAATTGAATCGTACCAACAAAAAGGGAAAAGAGTTATTGCTTTTTCTTGTATTAAAGGCGACTGGAACGGGCAAGGCGTTGATGAAAATAGTGCAGAATTTAATGGTTATGCAGTTATTTCAGACCCAATAAGAAAGGGGGTAAAAGAGTCTGTAAAAGCGTGCTTTAATGCAGGTATTTCAGTTGTGATGATGACAGGGGATAACGTTACTACGGCAACTGCAATAGCTTTTGAATTAGGTATAGCAAACGATAATTCTCAAATTGTCCAAGCAGTGCAAATTGAACGAATGACAGATGCACAATTAAAGCAAAATATTGATCAAATTAAGGTTATTGCAAGGAGTACGCCGACAACTAAATTGCGTGTGGTTGAAGCCCTCAAAAAAAGAGGGGAGGTAGTTGCTGTTACGGGCGACGGTGTGAACGATGCACCTGCTATTCAACGTGCTGACGTTGGAATTGTCATGGGCTCTGGCTCTGAAATTACTAAAGAGGCAGGCGACGTTATTTTGTTAGACGACTCCTTTTCAACAATAGTAAAAGCAATATCGTTTGGGCGAAACATATACAAGAATTTTCAACGCTTTATTACTTTTCAACTCACGGTAAACGTGTCTGCAATGATAGTGGTAATTGTAAGTTTGGTAGTGGGGCTTAAAAATCCGTTTTCATCCGTTCAATTACTGTGGATTGATATAATTATGGACGGGCCACCTGCTTTAACTCTTGCAATGGAGGCAGACGTGGGCAAATTTATGAAATCAAGACCAGTAAAAAGAAGCGAGCCGATTTTAACTAGGTCAATGATATCGAGAATTGCTCTTCAAGGCGTATTTTCAGCAATAGTAATTGTTTTGGAATACCTATATGATTTCATGGGTGTAGGCTTTCAAAATATACCTACCGTCGTATTTTGCACGTTCGTAATGTTTCAACTATTTAATGCTTTTAACTGCAGGAAAATCGGCAGTGAGAGTATTTTTAACGGACTTGCAGATAACAAGTTGATGTTATACGTTTTTGGGGCAACGTTTTTATTCCAAATAGTAATAACTCAATTTTTGTGTGATTTTTTTGCCACTGTACCACTTTCTTTTGTAACTTGGTTAAAAATTATTTTGGTAAGTTCAAGTACGATAACTTTTTCTGAAATCTATAAACTTTTTTATCGAATTTTAAAAGCAAATACAAAAAGTGTCAAAGCAAGTGCAAATAAATTAAATTAATTATTTTCTTTTGCATACACTATAAGTATGAGGAAAATACAAATAACAGATTCCATAAGAGAAGACGTGGGAATTTCATACGTTTTTGCATCTATGAAAGAACTGATTAAAGATTTTGGTGGAGAAATAAGCGTAACTAAAAGTGAAAGTAGAATTAAACTGACTTTAGATTGTCCAGAGCAGTATTATGATTTATACAAATCCGAGTTAGAAGATAAAATAGCCGACGTGATTGCCGTAAAATACAAATACCATTTTTTAAAGAGATATTTGCGAACGATTGGGCTTAATTCTTACGAAAATGAGATTTTGTTAGTTACGATTATTTCTGCCGATATTGAAGACGATAGAAGATACGTGATGAGAAGACTAAAAAACTTTGATAATTTTGCGATAGACGGAATATTTAATTTTAGGTTACAGCCTCTCAAAAACAAGTGGAGAGAAGTTGTGTCGTATATACCATTTTTCTTTACTAGTAACCAACTTTGCGATTTTGTCGCCTTTGTTTTAGGGGAAAAACGAGGTAAAAAAATACTTGTTGAGGGAAAGGTTGTGTACGACGTAAACTATAATAAATTAACTCGCTCTAGTTTAATTTCTGACGTTTTAGACGTTGTAAAAGAAGCTCTTTTATCGCCGTGCTCTTTTGTTGAGGTGGTAAAAGCAGTTTCTTTAGAAGAGGAAAAAGAGTTAAAACGGTTTTTTGGTAGAAGAGTATGCTTTTTAAACGGAAGTTTGCCTAAAACGGTTGACAAAAAAATTTAAGGTTGTATAATTATATATACAACTGAAATCGTTTGAGGAAAGACAAGTAGACTTTTGTACGACTTTACAGAGAGTTCGCCATTTGCTGAGAGGTGAAAAGAAACGGCAAAATTTTGAAACCACTATTCTGCACGAGGGCAAATCGAGCCATAATCGAATTAAAGTGACCACAAATTTTTTGTGGTAAATAAGGTGGAACCGCGGAATAAAGAATTTCGTCCTTAAAGTGCATACGTATGCACTTTAAGGACTTTTTAATTTAAAGGCGTATAAATTTCGGTATGCGTTGTTTCTACTTTAAGCCCCAAACCACAATGACCTCGTCGCAAATAGGCTTATTGTCAGCAAATTATTGAACTAATTTGCAAGACTTTGTAGTCTTTTGCTCCTCTTCCCAAAAATTCTTGATAAGCAATTATTTTTGGGAGCCCTAATATTAAAGTCTTTAAACCCACTTTATAAGAGTGGAGAAAAAAAGGTGTGGAGCGTCACGCTCCCAACGTCACGTTGCATTGCATCTAATCCTTTAAATAAATTTATTAAAAATAAAACAAAAATCACACAAAGGAGATTTGTTATGAATATAAAACTTGCAGACGGCTCAATTTTAGAGCTTGCACAAGGTACAACAGTTGGTGGCATTGCCCAAGCAATTAGCGAGGGCTTAAGAAGAAACGCTATCGCAGGTAAAGTAAATGGAGAGTTGGTAGATTTATCCCATCCTGTTACTGAAGATTCCGACGTAATTATCATTACTATGCGTGATAAAGAGGGGCTTAATATTTATCGCCACACTTGCGCACACGTTTTAGCACAAGCAGTAAAATCTATTTATCCTACCTGTGCTTTAGCAATAGGACCAACAGTAGAAAATGGTTTTTACTATGATATCGACTTTAAAACCCCTATTTCTCAAGAAGACCTTGCAAAAATAGAAGAAGAAATGAATAAAATCATAAAGGGTAACTTCCCAATAGAAAGATTTGAACTTTCTAGAAAAGATGCTTTAGCCCTTATGAAAAAATATGACGAGCCATATAAAGTTCAGTTAATCGAAGAACTTCCAGAAGGTAGCGTAATTTCTTTCTATAAGCAAGGCGATTTTACCGACCTTTGCAGAGGTCCTCACCTTCCATCAACGGGTATTATCAAGGCGTTTAAACTTACGTCAGTTACCGGTGCTTACTGGAAAGGCAATTCAAAAAATAAGATGCTCACTCGTATTTACGGTACGGCTTTTGAAAAGAAATCTCAACTTGAAGAGTATTTAAAGGCTGTTGAAGAGGCAAAACTTCGTGACCACAATAAAATTGGTAGAGAATTAGAATATTTCACAACGGTTGATACTATCGGTCAAGGTCTTCCTGTAATGCTTGCAAAAGGTAGTAAGACTATTCAAGTTTTACAACGTTTCGTAGAAGATGAAGAGTATAGAAGAGGTTATATTTTAACAAAAACTCCACTTTTTGCAAAATCTGATTTCTATAAAATTTCAGGTCACTGGGATCATTATAGAGAAGGTATGTTCGTAATGGGCGAAGAGGGTAAAGATAAAGAAGTGTTTGCACTCCGTCCTATGACTTGTCCTTTCCAATTCCAAGTATATCTCAACAGACCAAGAAGTTATAAAGACCTTCCAATGCGTTTTGGCGAAACTTCAACGCTCTTTAGAAATGAAGACTCAGGCGAAATGCACGGTCTTATTCGTGTTAGACAATTTACAATTTCCGAAGGTCACTTGGCGTGTACTCCATCTCAACTCGAAGAAGAATTTAAGGGTTGTCTTGATTTAGCAGTTTATATGCTTAAAGCAGTTGGCCTTGATGATTCAGTAAGTTATCGTTTCTCAAAGTGGGATAAAAACAATAAAGAAAAATATATCGGCTCTGAAGAAGAGTGG
>JAFVSF010000121.1 GCA_017503885.1 Clostridia bacterium | reverse complement strand
GGAGATATTTACCCTTCTTAAATTCGCTCTCTAATTTCCATTCTCCGAGGTTATAATCGTCAATTTTGATAATCTTCGATAATTCCTCTACGTCCTTTTCTTTATCTTCTATCCTCATATGAATTGAATCGGTATCTGAATAAATATAAAAGTCCTCTCCGTATTTCTTTAAACTCCAATCTCTGATGGCTTGAGAAGTTTCGATAGTTTTTCTCCTTGCATACGAGGTGATAAACGAAGCGACCGGAATATAAACCGGCTCTCTTGTTTCTTCATCATTAAAAGCGTATTTCACCGTCCCATCTTTCATAAAAGGTTGTTTTGTAGTACCATTAGGGTTTAATCCAAAACGTCCATATAATCCGTTTAAAAAGAGTTTTGCTATCAGATAATCGGCTTTCCGTCCGGCTTTCTTGGCTTCTATCTTCTCTTTAGTATGTTTATCGACATATCCGGTAAAAAGACCAAGCATTGATTTAAATTTCCAACCACCTTGATATTTAATATCACGATAATTATAATGCTTTTTAAATAGTTCAAAATCTATCGAGGTTAAGGTAAGCGTAACTGGTAAATCGTTTGAAGACTCCAAATATTCGTTCATTCTAAATCCATAAGCACCGGACTTATCTTGAATCGTCGGAATCATACCTTTTTTAAGTTCAAATACGCAGGTAAAAGTTATCACATATAAATTATAAAGAGGGTCTTTTTTATATTTACCATCGAAATGTTCTGGTTGACCGAACGGCATTAATTCACCCTCCACCCCTGCCATCACACTAGGGTAAAGACTATTTACATCAAATACTATACCTTTATCTGCTTCTTTTTCTTTATAAACAGGTGATAAATAAGTGAATCCACCCTTGTAAGATTTTCTAATTTCCTTATCTACCTCTAAATCAAGTATAGGGAAATACAACTTAAAATCTGAAATAATATCTTTGTAATCTGCTAGTGCGTTTGAAGCGATAGTCATTTTAGTATAACCTTTTTGAAACATTATATCTAAGGCTCTCGCCATAATCTCTACATCGTTTCTAATATAATCGACTTCAATATCTGTTAATACATGACCGTCCGGTCTATATTCATCGTAATCAATTTCAAGTTTTCTAATCGGTAAATCGAAGTTCTTGGCTATCTGGTCTACTGAAAAATTAAGAATCTTTAGAGAATCCATAAACTTAACCTTGTTACAATTCTTGCCCTTTACATCGAAATAAACCTCTATTGCATAAAATTGCCCCATATCTGTTATGAGGGTAGTGAAGGTATTTGGTGTTCTATCTTCTTTGTCCTTAATCCAAGTAAAACCGTTAGACAAAAGCCAACTAATAATAAATTCGCCGTCAAATTTCAGATTGTGAAAATAATAGACGGCGTTATGGTAAGGGTCGGCACATATGTCCATAAACTCATCTAGGGAATTTCCATAAACGAAGTTATCAGGATTGCCAATTTCGCATATAGCATAAGCCCAAACTCTCACCCTACCCTCTTTTAGATAAGTAGGTTTAGTAGTCGTTTCAAAATCGGCCGTGTACCGTTTCAAGTCCCTTACCTCCAAATTTAATTTTATAAATCTTGATATTTGCCAACTATTCTGTCAGCGTTCATCTCTGCTAATTTAATTGCAGTATCTAGTTGGTCTTCAATAGTTCGATAGACCTCTGTTGCTCTTGCATAACGTTTAAGCGATGGTTTACCTTGCTCGACATTAATATATGCTTTATACCTCTCTAATATATTATGTAACACCGGTTCTTCATTATATGCAGTCGCTAACTGGTCTGGAGTTAATTGTCGGAGTTTCTTTTCTAAAGCGTCCAGTCTTTCTTGGTCTATTCCAGCAACATATGCCTCTTTAAATAACATATCAAAGAAATTTTCATAAAATATCTCATTTTTAATCTTACGTTCTTCAGACTGATTTACAATCTTTCGATAAGTTTTTAATCGTGCAGAATTTATCTTTGTAATATCTCGATTTAAATATTCTCGTTGGTATCTTAAATTGGTGATATAATCTCGAACCATGCCTTTATATTCGGCTGTTTTCTCTCGACTTTCTACACCTTTTAACCTTCGTGATAATGAAATTTTTGCTCTACGGCTTCGTTTCTGTAACGTTTCAAGTTCCCATTTAGTGATTTTACCCGCTTGAATATTAACTAGATTTTCTGCACCTTTTTGACTGAATCGCTTCAAGTCCGAAAGTGCAGTGTATAATTCTCTACGACGAGTAAAGCCTTGTAAATCTTTAATACCAACTCTTTCTGGTAAATTCGCTCTACCTTGTTTTTCGAGTCTTCTTCTCTTGGCATTAAAATTTTTGACAACACGTCGCATTTCCCTTAAAAGGGATTTGTCATATCTAATTGCCATAGACAACCTATCTTATGTTAAATTGCTTTATTTACCATACCATACTAATATAATAACATAAAATGGTTATGGTGGCATATTTCAGCCACCATTTTAATTATTTGCTCTCGTTAATCTTAAGAGCAAGAGCGTTGCGACCATCGCCAAGTGGACGTTCAACAACGGTTACTGCGAGTGGCTCTTCCCAAGTCTGAGGTTCGCCAAAAGCCGAAATAATCTTAGAGAGGGAGTTGTAAATACCGTAAGAAGCAGTTACATAAGTCTTGCCGTCCTTGTCGAAAAGAATAGTACGAAACTTAGTTTTAATTTCGCCGTTTTCTTCTTTCTCGTATTTCTGAACGAAAACATCTTTAATCTCAATAGTCTGATTTTTACAATCGGAAAGTCTTACATCACATTGTTCAAGAGCGTTAAATAGTTTAACTTTTTCCTCTTTAGTCTTTGGCACGATGGAGCAATAAGCCGGCTTCTCGTTTGCAGGACTAAAAGTTGTAATTGCAGTTGTTTGTTCGTTTTCCATTTATTTAATTCCTTTCATTTCTTTTAATGAGTTAATAATTGCACTTCTAACGACTGTGCCAGTCTTCTTTTCTTGCTCGGTTGTTTTCTTCGTTGTTTTAAAAACGTTGACCTCAACCTTACAATTTTCTCCGTCTTCCGTAACGGTTACCGGAATCGTAAGCATTTTACGTCCTTTCTTTATTAGTTGATATATTTATTCGCAGATGGTTGTTACCACGTCTAATCTTTGTGCGTAATCTGTTATCTGCTAGTTAGTTGTATTACCTCTAACTATCTCTATTTTATCATAACCGAATTTAAAATGCAAGTGTTTTTAATAACTTTTATGATTATTTGTGATATAATATATTCAGGAGGTGTATTGTTTAAATCTGTGTAATACCTATCAGAGTTACCAGCGTGATGAGCGTGTCTGATAGTATGGTCTTTTGGTAAAGTGCCAGAACACAATACATTCTCCTATTAGGTGTTTTATGAGTAAATGGTTTGATTATAACGCAATTAGGAGTCGAAACGCATTAATAAATTTTTGTATCGCCGAAAGAGGAGTCGGTAAAACATTCGGTGCTACTAAAATGGTAATTGACCGTTTTATTAAGAAGAAAAAACAATTTATTTATCTTCGTAGGTATAAGTCAGAACTTCAATCCTCTGTGCCTACGTTTTTTAATGCTATTATTGCAGAAGGGATTTATGATGAAGAACAATATGTTTTCACCGTTAAACATAATAAGTTCTATATTAATGGTGAGTTGGCTGGTTATGCTATCGCTTTATCTACTTCTAATATTTTAAAATCTTCGTCCTTTCCGGATGTTGATACTATTATCTTCGATGAATTTTTGATTGACAAAGGAGCGTATCACTATTTGCCTAATGAGCCTGAAAAATTGCTTGATGTAATTGAAACAATCGGTCGTCTTCGTGATATTAAAACTTTTATGCTTGGTAATGCTATTTCAGTTACGAATCCTTATTTTAATTATTTTAAGTTAGCTCTGCCGTATAATTCGGAGTTTAAAATGTTTAATGATGGTACTATCTGTGTATGTTATGCGTCTAATTATGAATATCGAGAACGTAAAAAATCTACTCGCTTTGGTAAATTAATTTCTTCAGTTGATTATGGTAAATATGCTGTTGATAATGAATGGTTAAGAGATAGTCGAGCGTTTATTAAGAAAAAGGGTAAGGGTTGTCATTATTTCTTTACATTGTCTATGAAGGGTAATAATTATGGCGTTTGGGTATCATGGCTAACTGATGAGTTATTTGTGAGTAAAAATTTAGACCCTAAATGTCCTATGGTGCTTGCTTTAACTTCCGAAGACCATCACGAGGGTACTATACTTGCTAGAGTTAGAAATAATGGTTGGTATAAGAATCTTTGCGAGGCATATCGTGAGGGATTGTTAATGTTTGAGTCTGTTGGGCTTAAAAACGAGGTTTTGTCTGTTTTGAATCGAACGTTGACATATTAGCATAAGTGTGATAAAATGGTTATGTAATAGGTAACTATTATGAACCTTGCCACAATTTGGATTATAGTTGTTTTACCTCCCAATAAATGCAACTATCTTATCGTCATGAATAGAGCACAACACTTTTCCATTCATGAAAACAAAAAGAATATGACCTTACCCCTAGTGTCTACCGCTATACTCTAGGGGTCTTTTTGTGTATGGTTATTATTGTAATTTTTGTTAGTTTTCGCAGAAAATGGGGAAAATGCAAGTTTTATCAGGAAATTATCTCT
>JAFVSF010000120.1 GCA_017503885.1 Clostridia bacterium | reverse complement strand
ATTCTATAAAAAAATGGATAGATTTAACTGCGGACCTTGGATATAATTTGCTCTCGCTTTACATGGAAGACACCTACGAGGTAGACGGAGAGCCTTACTTTGGTTATTTAAGAGGAAGATACTCTAAAAAAGAGCTTAAAGAAATAGACCTTTACGCTAAGAAAAAGGGAATTGAGGTCGTTCCGTCAATACAAACCTTAGCCCACCTAAATCAAATTTTTAGGTGGCCGAAATATCGCTCGTATAACGACGCCGACGATATTTTATTGGTCGGTAAAAGTGAAGTTTACGAACTTATAGACCGCTGTTTTAAAACTATTGACGAGTGTTTTACTTCTAAAACGGTGAATATAGGAATGGACGAAGCATTTATGCTCGGTAGGGGTAAATACTACGATTTAAACGGACAGGAAGAAAGGGTAGAGGTGTTTTTAAAGCATTTAAAAAAGGTAGCCGAAATTGGAGAAAGGTACGGCTTTAAAATGCTTATTTGGTCGGATATGCTTACAAGTCGGTCTGACGATAAAGAGCTTGTCGAAAGCATAAAAAATCAGTTGCCTAAAAACGTTGAACTAATTTATTGGGATTACTATTCGACAGAAAAGGAAAACTACGATAAAAAGATAAAACTAAATAAAGAGTTTAGTCCTAACGCTTGGTTTGCGGGCGGTCTTTGGAGTTGGACGGGATTTGCTCCTCACAACGTGTTTAGTATAAAGGCAACTGAGGTTGCTCTCAAAAGTTGTATTGAAAACGGAGTGTCGGACGTATTGCTAACTCTTTGGGGCGATAACGGTGGAGAATGCAGTAGATTTGCTCTTTTACCGGCGCTGTTTTACGCGTCTGAAATTGCAAAAGGTAACGACGAAAGTTTAATAAAACAAAAATTTGAACAAAAATACGGAATTCCTTTCGACGGGTTTTTAAGCGTTGATATGCAAGTTTCCGCCTACGACGGTGAAGAAAGGACTTGCAATCCCGATAAATATATTTTATACAACGATTGTTTTTCGGGAATAATGGATTCGGCTATATGGGACGAAAGTCAAAAAGAATACGAAACTTGCGCAGAAAATTTAAGTAAGTTTATAGGCGATAGTAATTTTGGCTACGTATTTAAAACTTTGAATGCTTTAAGTTTAGCGATTGCTGAAAAAAGTTTACTGGGAATTCAAACTAGAGAGGCTTATAAAAAGGGTGATTTAGAAAAATTAAGAGCCCTTGTAAATAATTACGATCTCACGATAAAAAAGGTTGAAGATTTCCATAAAGAGTATAAAAATCAGTGGATGTCTGAAAATAAACCGCACGGCTTTATAGTTCAAGACGTGAGAATTGGCGGTGTTATTATGAGGCTAAAAACTTGCAAAGAAACGCTTATAGACTACCTTTTGGGCAAAATAGATAGAATTGAAGAACTTGAAGAAGAGCTTTTAGACTGTGCCGACGGAGAGGTCGAAATAAAAAAGGCGGTTACTTTTGCAAGGTGGGATGAAATGACTAGCGTTTGCAAATTTTAGGAGGCTTTTATGGCTATAAAATTCAATCGGGAAAATAGAGTTTTTAAACTGGATACGAAGACGTCGAGTTACGTAATGAAAATATACGACGGCGGATATCTTCTCGGTCTGTATTACGGTAAAAAGATAGAAGGCGATAGCGTGGAAAATTTTGATGTAAGGGCAAAAAACGCCTCTTTTTCTCCTGCTGCCGCTGACGTCGGAGAAGGGGATTTTTCCCCTGACTCAGCGCCCATTGAATACGGTTGCGACGGTGCGGGTGATTTTAGAGTTTCCGCAATAAAAATTAACAACTGTAACGGTGATAGCGTTACTGATTTAAGATATCTTTCGCACGAGATTATAGACGGAAAGCCCGAAATAAAGGATATGCCTTCAACCTATGTGAACGAGAGCGAAAAAGCCAAGACCTTGCTAATTCATATGCAAGACTCGGTGACGGGCATACGGGTAACCCTTAAATATACGGTGTTTGAAAATCACGGGGTAATGACGAAAAGCGTAAGTGTTAAAAATTGCTCTGAAAATGCCGTTTATATAGAAAGGGCTATGTCGCTTTGTTGCGATTTTCCCAAAATGGATATGGATATGATAACCCTGTACGGCAGACACTACTACGAGCGCCATATAGAAAGAAGAAGGCTTGCCCACGGTTTACAGGGGATAGAGAGCAATAAGGGTATTTCAAGTCACTGTCACAACCCCTTCGTTGCCCTCGTTTCACCAAATGCCGACGAAGAGCAAGGCGAGGCGTACGGCTTTAATTTAGTTTACTCGGGCAACTTTTCAGTATCTATCGAGTGTGATTATAACGATTCTACAAGGCTCGTTATGGGTATAAATCCAAACACTTTTACTTGGAAATTAGAGCCGAACGAGATTTTTGATACCCCTGAGGTGGTTTGCGTTTATTCTTGTGACGGAATAGGCGAGATGAGTAGAATTTTTCATAGATTTTACAATAACAACTTAATTAACGGAAAATATAAGACTGAAAAAAGACCTATTCTCATAAACAGCTGGGAAGCTGCGTATTTTGACATAAACGAGGAAAAACTTTTAGATTTTGCCCGTTCGGCAAAAGAGCTTGGCATAGAAATGCTCGTTATGGACGACGGTTGGTTTGGGAATAGAAACGACGAAACTACCTCTTTGGGGGATTGGTTTGTCAACGGCGAAAAATTCCCAAACGGGATATCTTCGTTTATAGATAAAGTTCACGCAATCGGTTTAAAATTCGGTATTTGGTTTGAGCCTGAGATGATTTCGCCAAAATCTGAATTATATAAAGCGCACCCAGATTACTGCGTACACGCAAAGGGAAGAGCACCTATGCTTGGCAGAAATCAATATGTTTTAGACGTTTCAAGCAAAGAAGTTAGAGATGCCGTTTGGTCGCAAATAGACGAGGTATTGAAAAATAGTGATATAGATTATGTCAAATGGGATTTTAACAGATACGTAACCGACGCAAATTCGGTTGTTCTTCCGATTGATAGGAAAAAGGAGTTTGCTCATAGGTTTATCTTGGGCACTTACGACCTTATGAACAGGTTAAAAACTAATTATCCCGATATCTTGTTAGAGTCTTGTAGCGGTGGCGGGGGAAGGTTTGATCCCGCAATGCTTTATTACTCTCCCCAAATATGGACGAGT
>JAFVSF010000119.1 GCA_017503885.1 Clostridia bacterium | reverse complement strand
TTGTTGACGTTGTTATAAAAAAATCAAACTTTATGTCTTGTTTTGAAGAGGATACGATAGAGAACGAAGACAAGAAAAGAAACGTTGACGAATTCAAAAGTTCTGTTGAAGAATTTGCAAGGCTTAATCCAAATGCGTCGCTTTCGGATTACCTAAATTCGGTAACTTTAAGTTCTGATACCGACGACATAAACGAGAGCGAAGCAGTAACTCTTGCTACGGTTCACTCAGTTAAAGGCTTAGAGTATCCTTGCGTATTTATTTGTGGTCTTGATATGGATATCTTCCCACTAGAGCGGGCATCTAAAGAGCCTGATGAAATGGAAGAAGAAAGACGTCTTATGTACGTTGCCATAACTAGAGCAAAGAAGAGATTGTATTTAACTAGAGCGAGAAGTAGATTTTTATACGGGTCTAGAAGAATGACAATTCAGTCTGAATTTTTAGACGATATGTCCGATGCATTAGGCGTGCCAAGAGATAGAGGTTTTGGCAATTACTATCAAAGTGGATATTCTAATCAGTATAGCGACGGCTATGGCTATAGACAAAATTCTCAATACGGATATCAAAAACCTACGCAAGAAAGCGAAAGAAGGTCTTCATTTGGTTATTCGGGTTCAGAAGAGTTGTCTTATTCGCCAAGTTTTGGTGGTGTTGGAAAAGGCACTTTTGCAAGTTCGTTTAAAAGTAACTTTGCAAATTCGTATAGTGCAAACAAAAAAGCACAACAAAGCACCCCTAATAAGAATACGGACAAGTTCCATACAGGCGTAAAAGTTAAGCATAAAAAGTTTGGCGAAGGAACTATAATTGAACTTAAACCAAACGGCGACGATACTATAGGCGTTATTGCATTTAAAGGGGTTGGTATAAAGCAACTCGTATTAAGACTTGCACCGATTGAGGTAATAGAATAATGACTGAAAAATTACAAAAAATGAGGTCGCTTTGCGACACTCTTAACCGTTTTGCATACGAGTATTACGTACTTGATAATCCTTCGGTAGAAGATATCGTTTACGATAAACTTTACGATGAATTAAAAAGATTAGAAGAAGAAACGGGCGAAAGATTGCCCGATTCTCCAACAAGGCGAATTGGTGGAGAGCCAATCTCTGCGTTTAAAAAGCACGAGCATATCAAAAAACTTTACAGTCTAGATAAATCGGTTACGTTTGAAGAACTTGAATCTTTTGATTCAAAGGTAAGAAAGGTTGCAAATCCTGAATACACCGTAGAATATAAATTCGACGGACTTACCATGTGTTTAACCTATAAAAACGGTTATTTTGAAAGAGCGACTACAAGGGGTAATGGAACTGTAGGAGAAGACGTAACTGCTCAAGTTTTAACAATAAAATCATTTCCTCTAGCAATCGATTATAAAGGCACGGTAGAAGTTCAAGGCGAGGCGATTATTCGACTTTCTGCTTTAGAAGAATACAATAAAACTGCAGAAGAGCAACTTAAAAATGCAAGAAACGCAGTTGCAGGAGCAATTAGAAATTTAGATCCTAAAGTAACGGAAAAAAGAAAGCCTGAAATTTTGTTTTATAACGTAAATTATATTGAGGACGACAGTTTAAAATCTCAAACTGAAATTTTTGATTTCTTAAAGAAAAACGGATTTAAAGTCTTTGATTTTTTAAGAATTTGTCACTCTTTAGAAGAGGTTAAAAACGCAGTAAATGAAATAGATAATAGTCGAAAATCGTTAGACGTTTTAACTGACGGAGCAGTTATTAAAGTCAACGATATTAAAGTGAGAGAAGTTCTCGGTTATACGGATAAATTTCCACGTTGGGCAATGGCGTATAAGTTCGAGGCTGAAGAGACTTTAACCGAGGTTTTAGACGTTGTTTGGCAAGTTGGAAGAACGGGAAAATTAACCCCACTCGGCATTGTTTCGCCAGTTGACTTAGGTGGTGCGACGGTTAGAAAAGCAACGCTCAATAACTACGGCGATATTCAAAGGAAAAACGTCAAAATAGGTAGCACGGTAGTAATTAGAAGAAGTAACGAAGTTATCCCTGAAATTTTGGGTGCAACCGACGGAGGAAAAGAGGGTAAAGAGGTTGTTAAACCTACGGTTTGCCCAGCCTGTGGTAGCCTTTTAGAAGAAGAGGGGGCAAATATTTTTTGTAGAAATAAAGGTTGTAAACCAAGAATAGTAGCAAGGCTTGCTAACTATGCTCAAAAAGACGGTGTAAACATTGAAGGATTTTCAGAAATGACTGCTAGTCAACTTTACGACGACTTGGGCGTTACTAAGTTTTCCGACCTTTATAAATTGACAGTGGAAGACCTTTTAAAACTCGAGGGCTTTAAACAAAGAAAAGCCGAAAAGATGATACTTGCAATACGAAATAGCGTTGCTCCAGAGCTTAAAAGTTTTATTTTTGCACTCGGCATAGAGGGCATTGGTAAAAAGACTGCAAAAGATTTGGCAGATGAGTTTGGTAGCATTGAAAATTTGGCAAGTGCTAGCGAAGAAAGGCTTTTGCAAATTCCCGAGATTGGCGAAATAATTGCAAAGGACGTTGTCGATTATTTTAAAGATGAAGAAAATCTTGCTGAAATAAACGAACTTTTTGCACTCGGCGTAAAGCCTTTTACCGAAGATAAAAATTTAGCAGGTGTTTTTGCTGGCGAGAAAATAGTTCTTACAGGCACACTTACAAGTTTTACTAGAAGTCAAGCATCAAAAATTATCGAAGACAACGGTGGAGAAGTTTTAAGTTCAGTAAGTAAAGCAACTACTATGGTTTTAGCCGGCGAGTCTGCAGGTAGTAAATTGGACAAGGCGAAAAAACTAGGAATAAAAATAATCGATGAAGAAGAGTTTAAAAGGCTTCTTAACGCTTGATATTTTTAAAAAAGTATGTTAGAATAACATAGTTAAACGTAAAAGGAGCAAAAACTATGCAAAGTATGACGGGTTACGGCAAGGCTGAATATTCACAAAACGGCATAACCCTTACCGTAGAATTAAAAACCGTAAACAATAGATTTTTGGATATAATTCCAAAATATCCAAGGGCTTTTATATCTTTAGACGACCTTATTAGAAAGACCGTTCAGTCAAAAATTAAAAGGGGTAGAGTAGAACTTTTCATTACCTACCAAAACACCAACGAGTCTGGCAAAACACTCGTTGTTGATAAGTCACTTGCCGAGCAATACGTAAACCTTGCCAAAGAATTTGCAAGCGATTATTCCCTCACTAACGATTTTTGCGTAATGTCGCTTATGAGAAGTCCAGACGTTGTAACCGAGCAAATGGGAGAGGAAGGCACTGAAGAATTGGAAAGCGTGTTAAAGCAAACGCTTGAAAGTGCTTTAGATAATCTTATCGAAATGAGAAAGACTGAAGGCGTTAAACTTGAGAAAGATATTTTGTCAAGAGCCGAAACGGTAGAAAAACTCGTTTTAGAAGTCGCAGAAAGAGCCCCATTAATTAAGGCAGATTATGAAACTCGTCTTCGCAGTAAAATGGAAGAGATTTTGGGCGACGTAAAATACGACGAAAATAGGCTTTTACAAGAAGTTGCAATTTTTGCAGATAAGTCAAACATTGATGAAGAACTTACAAGGCTTAAAAGTCACATTTCTCAACTTCGTGATATTTGTAAAACAGGTATTGACGCAGGTAAAAAACTCGACTTTTTAATGCAAGAGTTTAATAGAGAAACGAATACTGTATGTTCAAAATCTAACGATCTTGAAATTACTCGCCGTGGCTTGGCGTTAAAAAATGAAATTGAAAAAATGCGCGAACAAGTGCAAAATATAGAATAAACCTCAAAAGGAGATAAAAATATGATAAACAATCCACCTATTGATGAACTTGCAGAAAAGGTAGGCTCAAAGTACGCTCTTTGCGTAATCGCATCTAAAAGAGCAAGACAGCTTATAGACCATGCTCAAAACCAAGGACTTTCTGACCTTCCTAACAAAAATAAGCCTTTATCCGAAGCAGCCGTAGAAATTCAAGAAGGAAAAGTTACAGTATCTAAATATTAATAAGGCTTCGCCACAATTTGTAGTTGATATTACAAAGCTTTATTTGCGTCGTAATATTGCAAATTTTACACATTTCTAAAATTCCAATGACCAACAAGGTCACTTCCTTTTATAAATTGTTCAAAATTTTTATTTTACTCGCATCTAAAACTTTTCATTTATCAACTAAAGCTTGCGACAAAGCCCAAAAGTAAAGCATAACTTTTCTGTTATGCTTATTTTTCTTTAATGGTTTACATCTAACTCGTTAACGTAAAAATCTTATCAAGGAGGAAAACATGATAGCAGAAGTAATCGTCGATATCGCTCATGGCGAAGTTGACAGAGTATTCGACTATAAAATTGAAGATAATTCTCATGGGCTTGGCTGTCGTGTTGAAGTCCCTTTTGGTAGGCAAAAAATCGAGGGGTTTATTATCGGTGTAAAAGAAAAATCCGATTTACCCGAAGAAAAGATAAAGAGTATAATTCGCTCGCTTGATGAATTTCCGGCTTTATCTTTAGAGTGTTTAGAACTTGCAAAATTTTTAAAAAATACCTATCACGTGCCTTTTGCACTTGCCCTTAGGCAGTTTATTCCAGCAGAACTTAGGGGTGGTAGAGTAAAACAAAAGATTATA
>JAFVSF010000118.1 GCA_017503885.1 Clostridia bacterium | reverse complement strand
CTCGTTGTTTATTAACGAGGGCAGTTTAGAAGGAGATTTAGAACTTACACTCTATTATGCAAAAAGATATATTCGCATAGCAGTAATCGGTTTAGTGCCTTACGCTCTTTGCCAATGTTATAGCGACACGTTAAGGCAAATTGGTCAAACGGTTGTGCCTATGGTGGCAGGTGCAATAGCCGTAATTGTAAACTTTATTTTCAATTATCTTTTAATTTTCGGCAAATTGGGGCTACCAGAACTTGGAGTAGATGGTGCTGCAATTGCAACGGTTATAGCTAGGTTTGTAGAGTGCATAATAGTCGTTGCATATACGCATTTAAAAAGTGGAAGATACCACTTTATTAAAGGAGCATACACAAAGTTTTATCTTCCGTTGTCTAAATTTTTAGAAATAGGAACAAGGGCTTTGCCGTTATTTATCAACGAGGCACTTTGGTCGCTTGGTATGACTATGCTTATTAGATGCTATTCAGTAAGAGGTTTGGCAGTTTTTGCAGGCTTTAACATAGCGTCTACAATTCAAAACGTATTTAATATTTCTTTTCTTTCACTAGGTAACGCCGTAGGCATTATGGTTGGCTATTATTTAGGAGCAGGGGATTTTGAAACGGCAAAAGACTGTGATACAAAACTCATTGCATTTTCAGTTTTTGTGTCTTTGATATTTGGAATTATAATGCTTTGCGTTTCGCCTTTTATAGTAGGTATTTACACCAAGGTAACGGTAGAGGCGAGAGACGTTGCAAAGTATTGTCTTATGGTAATGTCTTTCAACTTGCCTATTCAAGCGTTTTTACACTCGTCTTATTTTACACTCCGTTCGGGAGGAAAAACTCTCGTAACGTTTATATTTGACAGTGTTTTCGTTTGGGCAGTTTCCGTGCCACTAGCACTATGTTTAGTAACGTTTACAACTCTTTCGATATTTTCAATATATCCTATAGTTTTAAGCGTTGATTTAATCAAATGCGTCGTTGGTTACGTGCTTGTTAAAAAGGACGTTTGGATAAACAACATTGCACTAGATGATGAAAAAAATAATCAACCTGAGCAAGAGGTCTTGTTATGATTGAAAAAACAAAGAAAAGCATTGTGGAATACTGTATGATAATAGGGCTTGCATTTTGTATGGCTCTTATATACGAAGTGCTTATTTTCCCAAATTCGTTTGCCCCTGCTGGTATAAACGGTTTAGCAACGATAATTCAGCACTTGTTTGGGTTTTCGGTTGGTTATATGTCGATTATTATCAATATACCTTTGATAGTAATAGTCTTTTTAACCGTCGATAAAGAATTTGCACTAAAAACTCTTTGTTACGTTTTAATCTTTTCGTTTTTTACTCTCATTATGAAAAACGGCGACGTGGTAGCAGGAAAAGCCGTAAACGGCGATGGCGAAGGTTTAATAAATCTAAGTGCTTTTGCATATAAAAACACGTCGGTAAGTACGATTTTAGCCCCTATAGCATCAGGTGCTTTAAACGGACTAATCTATGGATTTTGCGTAAGACATAATTCGTGCACTGGTGGTACGGACGTAATTGCAAGAATGGTTAGAGTAAAACGCCCCGAACTCAATATTATGTGGGTAACGTTTGCTTTAAATAGTTTCGTTGCAGTCCTTTCATATTTTGCATACGGCGAAGACGGAGTTTTCAATTTAGAGCCAGTGCTTTTATGTGTGATGTATTGCTTTGTTTCTTCAAAAATGGGCGATACGGTATTAAAGGGTTATAAAACTGCTTTAAAATTTGAGGTTGTAACTTCTTATCCAGAGGAAATTTCTCAAGAGATAATCAAAAAATTAAAACACAGTGCAACGGTTGTTCACGCACAAGGTATGTACACTCATCAAGATAAGGCTTTGCTTATTTGTGTAGTAAACAAAAACCAAATCGTTGATTTTGAAAATATAATAAGAAAGTACGATGGCACGTTTGCATATATAACCTCTGTAAACGAAACGGTTGGTAACTTTAAAATAATTAAAAAAACTAACACGGAGGGTTAAAGTGGGCTACGTTTTAATAACGGGTGCAACGGGTGGCATAGGCAGTGAGTTTTGTCGTCAACTCGTTATGGGAAGCGACTTGCTTATAACGGGCAGAAGTGAAGATAGGCTAAACGAGTTAAAAAATGAACTTATAGCAATTCGCCCAAATGCAAAAATAGAAGTTTTTTCGGCAGACGTAACAGATTTTAATCAAAGGGAGAGTTTGTTTGCCTTTGCCGACCAAAAACAAATAAAATTTAGTGGGCTTATAAACGTAGCAGGGGTAGATACTCAAAAAGAGTTTATAAAATACACCCACCAAAAAATAACTTTTCAAATAAGGGTAAACGTAGAGGCTACTATTGCAATAACTCACGGCGTACTGCTAAGAAGAGAAAAGAATTTAAAAATACTTACGGTATCTAGTATGAGTGGAACTGTTCCAATGCCGTATTTTGCAATTTATTCGGCAACGAAGACTACTTTAAACAGTTTTTTCAAAAGTCTACGTTACGAAGTAAAAGACGCTAAAATCACAACTTTGATGCCTGGAGCAGTACCAACTAGAGAAGATATCAAAAAAGATATTCTAATTCAAGGGATTACGGGGAAACTCTCTTCAAAACCCGTTGATTTCGTTGTAAAAAAAGCCTTAAAAGGCTTAGATAAAAATAAACAGAGGGTAATACCCGGTGCGTTTAATAAATTCATTTATTTTATAGAAAAAATAACGCCAAAATCTATTCAATGCAGATACGTTGCAAAAAAATGGAGCAAAAAAGAAAAAGATAATTTTTGATAAGGAGAAGAAATATGAGTTACGCAGATAAGATTTTTAAAGAAAACGTAAAAGACATTTTAGAAAACGGAGTATGGGATACCGATAGAGAAGTACGCCCAAGATGGCTTGACGGCACTCCTGCACACACCGTTAAAAAGTTTTGCATAGTAAACCGTTACGACCTTCAAAAAGAATTTCCTATAATGACTATAAGAAAGCAATATTTAAAGAGTGCTATTGATGAAATTCTTTGGATATGGCAAAAAAAATCAAACAAAATAAGTGAACTCAATTCTCACGTTTGGGATAGTTGGGCAGGCGAAGACGGAACGATTGGAAAAGCCTACGGCTATCAACTCGGTGTTAAGCACAAGTACAAAGAGGGAGAGTTCGACCAAGTTGACAGAGTTTTATACGATTTAAAGCATAATCCTACGTCTAGAAGAATTATGACTAATATCTATACCTTTGCAGACCTTAACGAAATGAATTTATACCCTTGTGCGTATTCTATGACGTTTAACGTTTCTGGCGATAAGTTAAACGGAATACTCAATCAACGTTCAAACGATATGGCAGTAGCAAACAACTGGAACGTTATGCAATATGCCGCACTCCTTATGATGATTGCTCAAGTTTCTGGTTTAAAAGCAGGCGAACTCGTTCACGTTATTGCAGACGCACATATTTACGATAGACATATTCCTGCTGTTAAGCAAATGCTTGAAAATCCAGAATATCCAGCACCAAAACTTTGGATAAATCCAGAGGTTAAAGATTTCTATGACTTTACAGTAGACGATTTTAAACTCGAGGGCTACGAGGCCACTCCTTTAAAGGATAAATTAGAGGTTGCAGTATGATAAGAGCAATAGTTGCAGTTGATAAAAAATGGGGTATTGGCAAAAAGAACGACCTTTTGTTTAATATTCCTTTAGATATGAAATTCTTTAGAGAAAAGACGGCGGGAACTACCGTTTGTATGGGTTATAACACCTTGCTCTCTTTTCCAAATTCCAAGCCTCTTCCAAAGAGAAAGAACATAGTTCTTTGCCCAGAGGGAATTGAGCGTGACGACGCCGTTATGGTTCACACTTTAGATGATATGTTAAACGCTATAAAAGGCGAAGGGGTAGACGTTTTCGTTATCGGTGGTGCAATGTTTTATAAAACAATGCTCCCTTATTGTCAAGAGGTTTTAGTAACGAAAGTAGATGCAGACGGCGAGGCAGAAGTCTTTTATACCAATCTAGACGAGCATTCTGATTTCGAGTGTGTTTTCGAGGGCGAAACTTTAGAAACCAACGGATATAATATTAAATTTACAACTTATAAAAATAACAACGTAAAGGCTCTTTAATTATGATAGATAGCAAAGCCCGTTGGGTGTGGATAGATAGCAAAAAAAGTGATGAATACTGTTCTTTCACTCAAGATTTTTCATGCGACGGCAATAAAACAGTGCTAAATATTTGTGCCGTTACAAATTACGTTGCTTACGTTAATGGAGAAAGAGTAGGGTTTGGAATTTTTGCAGGCTATACCTTTGAAAAATATTTCGACCAAATAGACGTTACTGCTTATTGCAAAAAAGGCAAAAATCAGTTGACTGTGACAGTTTGGAATGAGGGGTTTAACTCTTCAACTCATATTGCAGAACGAGGTGGCTTAATTTTTAGCATTGAGCAAGGTGGACAAACCGTTGCCTTTAGTAGTCAAGACTTAACTAGAGGAGGCCTACATGGTGGCTATATTCAAAATAGATGTAGAAGAATAACTTTTCAACTTGGCTACACGTCTGGTATGGTAAGTGACTATTCTATAGAATATGGCAAATGCGTGGAGGTTGATTTAACCTATAATTTAAAGCCAAGACCTATTAACAAACTTATAGAGGGGGATTTTGTTTGTGCAAAGCCTATATTCGCTCAAGACAAACGCATTTTTGACCTCGGTAGAGAAACGGTAGGTTATCTTGCAGTTGATTTTGAATGCGAGGAAGATTGCGAAATTAAAATTGCCTACGGCGAGCATTTAAAGGACGGACAGGTTAGATATTTAATAGATGGCAGAGATTTTTCTCTTGATTTCGCTTGTAAAAAAGGTGTGAACAAATTCGAGCAATTTTTTGTCCGTGTTGCAGGTAGATATTTAGAGGTTTTTGCACCAAAAGGGGTAAAAATCAATAAGATAGGTATTATTCCCGTTATGTACCCACAAAAAGAGAAAGAAGGGTTTTTAACAGGGATAGATAAGCAAATTTACGACGTTTGCGTAAGAACGTTACGCCTTTGCATGCACGAGCATTACGAAGATTGCCCTTGGCGAGAACAAGCACTTTACGTGTTAGATAGTAGAAACCAAATGCTCTGTGGTTATTATGCTTTTGAAGATACGTCTTTTCAAAGAGCAAATCTCGTATTTATGAGTAATGGTTTAAGGGAAGATGGGCTTTTAGAACTCACTTATCCTGCAGTAAACACCCCTGCAATTCCATTTTTCTCTGTTATGTATCCCGTTGCAGTTTTTGAGTACGTGGAGCATACTGGAGATGAAACAATTTTAAGCGAAGTTATGCCAACTTTACTCAAAATTATGAACTTTTTTAAGGCGAAAATAGCCGAAAACGGGCTTATAGGCATACTTCCTGCTCCTTATTGGAATTTTTACGAGTGGGCAGATGGTTCTGACGGGTTTGGCGAAAATCAAGACAAATTCAAGTTTGATTTAATACTAAACTGTGCCTTTTTATATTCTTACGAGCGATTTAAAAAACTTTGCGATAAGTTTGGCACTGATTTTGAAGTAGACCAAGAAAAAATTAAAAATGCCATAGAAAAAAACTTTTACGACGAAGAAAAAGGAATGTTTTTCTTATGCAATGAGGGGGAGAAAAAGTATAGTCAACTTGGCAATGCTTTTGCAAAACTCGTCGGCTTAAATGGTAAAAATCTTCTCAGTGCAATAAAAGGCAACGGGGTAATAGAGGCGACTCTTTCTATGCTTGGTTACGTTTACGATGCTTTGCTTATGGATAAATCAAATGAAGATTTCGTACTTCAAGATATACGCAGTAAATATAAGATGATGCTAGATTTGGGTGCAACGTCTTTTTGGGAAACTATGCTTGGCGAAGCCGATTTTGGTGGGGCAGGAAGTCTTTGTCACGGTTGGAGTGCAATGCCCATCTACTATTATAATAAACTTTTGAGAGGATAAAATGAGAGTAGATTTTAATGATATCAAAGAAGAAATAGTAAATAATTTTAAAGGTGGTAAAGGCAGTATTGCCTTAAAAATGCTAACAAAAAAAGACGTTACCTTTATAAGTGCAAGGCTAAAACCAAATAGCAGTGTAGGTATGCACAAGCATCTTACCGACAGTGAAACTATTTATATAATTTCAGGCACAGGTAAAACGGTTTGCGACGGCGAAACTGAAGTTTTAAAAGCAGGTTCAGTAACCTTTTGTCCTGTAGGCTATTCGCATTGTTTAATTAACGATGGGGATGAGGATTTGGTGTTTTTCGCAGTAGTTCCTAAAACCTTATAAGCTTTTAAAGGGTTATCTACTTCGCACACCTGCGTTTACTGTTTCGTCCTCAAAACTTTGGTGACCAACAAGGTCTACCAAATCTTTTCGGTCTCACGAGCCTTGGTGTGCTCGCATCTAACCCTTTAAACTCATTTTATAAGAGTTTAGTAAAAACACGGATGCAACGTCACGTTGCTGACCACCAAGGTCTACCAAACCCTTCCCATTAAAACTAGCCTAGCCTAACTCGCTTCTAAGCTTTTAGGTAAAACCTTATAAGCGCCAATTAACAGTGAATAGGTAAAATCCCCTTGCAAGGTTTTGCAAGGGGATTTTTGGAGAAAAAACGAAAAAATTAGGTAATGGGCAATAAAAATAATTTGTCGAAGTGTGGGCAAAATTGCCGTCGAAAAATAAGTAAAAACGCTGTCATAAAAGGTCGTTATTTGCTTTGTCGTATTTTGCCGTCAGTTTAATAAGTTTTTGTAAATTTGTCGAAAGAACGTCTCTTTCATAATTAGACAAATTTTTTAACTTATATTTTTGCACTGTGTCTAAAACGTGCTCTACTTCCATCTTGTCGTCAAAGGTTAGTGGCTTATTCAAAAGGTCGTTAATACATTTTTCTATATATGATGGGTTTAAAGAAAAATCGTTAAAACCGTATTCAAAAAAGCCCTTTTGTGTTGTTAAATATTCAATTCTTTTAAATGGATTATTGCTAAAAACCTCTTTAGTTAAAAGGCTGTCGTTTGGCTCTTCATCTGCTAAAAGTCGCTGTATAAGTTGTTTTTCGCTATTATATATCGCCTTTTCTTTCGGTTTAATTAAAATAGTAACGTTTAAAATTACAAACAAAACGGGTAAAATTGATATTGCAAAGGCAACTGCAAAAACGTTTGGGGGATTGCCGTATATATAGTCGCATATAATTTTTGTCGAACAAACAGAAATTGCCGTCGGTAACAAAAATATAATTATACATTTACTCAATTTTCCAAGTTGTTTAAAAAATATTAGCAGGCATAAAAATATTAAACTAACGCCAAGCGTTGCGAGAAAAAAGTATATAGGGTAGTAATTTCCTAATCGAACGAGGGCTACCCATCTGCAAAAATTTTCTAAAAAAGTCATAGGCTAATTATTGACGCAATTTAAACTTTTAAAACCCGTAATTTATATCTTATTTTTAGCATAGATATATTTTGAGAGGTTTTAGTTTTGAATTGTTACGTCGAAGATAGGGTAATAAAAGAGGCAGAATTTATAATAGAGCATAATGCGACCGTTCGAGCAACGGCAAAAGAATTTGGGGTGGGAAAGTCGACCGTGCATAGCGATATGACTACAAAATTAGAGTGGATAAACGAGGATTATTATCAAAAAGTTAAGGAAATATTATTTGTTAATTTAAGCCAACGGCATATAAGGGGAGGTATGGCAACTAGAGAAAAATTTAAAAGAGGGTAAAATTCTTGTTATAAAAATGTGAAAATACGGTTACTTATTGACAATACTAAAGTTAAGGTGTATACTGTAATGCGACAAAAACTTTTACGAACAAAGGAAATTGCAAATGTTTATTGACTTTTTAAAAGAGAATTATTTAGCGTGTATAGTAGTTGCTTTGGCTACGATAATAATGATTTTTATTTTATCGGTAGCAATAATTCAATCTATCAAAAAGAGAAATCAAGCAAAGCTTGAAAAGATGCTTACTGAAATTCCCGTTATTCCAGATGAAGAGGTTGCAGTAACGGAGGTGGTGCACGAAAATAGGCGAGAGGGAAATGCTGAACTTATTTGGGTTAGAGAGCAATCTTTAGGTGAAAATAACCAAGGCGAGCCTATTTCTATAAATGAGGACGTTAAGCCGAAAAAAGAAGAAAAGAAAACTGTAAAAACGGTATCTAAAAGCACTACTAAGTCAAAAACGGCTGAAACGGCTAAAAAAACTGCTACAAAACCAAAGAAAACCACTTCGTCAAGCACGGCAAAGCAAACTAAAAAGGTTGTCGGCAAGTGGGTTGTAAGAGAAAAAGGCGAGGGAGAATTCGTTTCCTTTTTACACGCATCAAACGGCGAGATTATGTTGACTAGTGAAATTTATTCGACAGCAGAGGGTGCAAAAAGAGGAATTTCAACTATAAAAAAGAGTATTGCAGGCGAAGGATTTCAACTTTACTGCGATAAAAATAGAAACTATTATTTTAAACTTAAAACTGCACAAAACAGGTTTTTATGCGTTGGGGAAACTTATCCAACCAAGGCGTCGTGTATTTCTGCAATAGATTCGGTAAAAAGGTTTGCCGATGCACCTATTTCAGAAGAGGTTGAAAAAGACGTTACGCTCATACAGTACGTTATTCCTAAAGAAGAGGTCAAAGTTGACAAGAATACGGCGTATAGTGGCAAATGGATTGTAACAGACGTTGAAGATATGTATATAGCACAACTTTTTGCATCAAATGGAGAATTGCTTTTAAGTAGCGAAGCGTACACTACTATTTCTTCTGCAAAAGCATCTATAGAAACAATTACTACAAACGGTTTGGCAGGTAATTTTATAATAGACGTTGATAAAAAGGGAAGATTTTTCTTTAAACTTAGAAACGATAAAAAATCTACGCTTTGCGTTGGCGAAAGTTATTCACAACTTTCTAAATGCCAAAATGCAATAGATAGTGTAAGAAGATTTTTGAAAACTGCAAAGCTTGCAGACTAAAACGTATTATATAAAAATTTGATAAACGATATAAAAGCAGGGGTTTCGTGCGAAACCCCTGCTTTTATACTTTTATTCTGAAAACAATTCTTCCATTTTGATGCCTAAAATTTTTGCAATAGCATAAATTTCAATATCCGTTGCACTCCTAATCTGACCTTCCAATTTTGAAAAACTGGAAGGGTTTATGTCACAACCTAAAAGTTGCATTTTTGCAACAAAATCCTTTTGTTTAATTCCTCGTTCTTTGCGTAATCTTTCTATATTTTTACCTACAATATTTGCTGTGCCATACGACTGCTTTCTAATTTTCATAAGATACCCTATAGTTTTTGCTTTTATTGATGAATTATACAATAAAAAGCACTTGACAAAATTCCAAAATGGAATTATAATAAAAATAATTCCAAAATGGAATAATAAAGCATAGGAGAAAAACTTATGAAAAAATTAATAACAGTCACAATTGTAGTAATAATGCTATTTATGAGCATTGGAACGATGTCGTCATGTAGTTTTTTTGTGCCCGAGTTGGATTTGGACGAAGTCGAAGAGATTTTTGAAGAGTTGGCAGAAGACCTTACAGACGAAGACGACGTTTTGAATAGCGTTAGTGTTTACACAATAAGAGGTGGAGACGCATATATGGCAGGTTATGAGGCTTTTACAAAAGATGCTATTATATTAAAGAGTTTAATTACTGACTTTGACTCAGAAGATTTGTTTTCGTTTGAATATTTGTGCGGCGTATTTGAATGCGAGAGCAAGGCAGATGCTAAAAAGCTTTACGAATTTATATATATTTATGAATACGAATCTAGAAAAACCGTGCTAGAATATAAGGAATACTTATTAAAAAAGTACAAGGACGAATTAAGTAAAGATGAAGAGAATGGGCTAGAAGAAAGCATAGAGGAGCTTGAGGAGTACTTACAAAACTTTGTAGTAGGTAGAAAAGGGGTTTACGTTTGGTTTGGAAATAAGGAATATTTAAAGCAAACAAAAGGTAGATAATGGGGGATAAGGAATGAAAAAAGTAATATTAAGCCTACTAGGTATATTTATTGTGGTAACTAACAGTTTGTTTTTTAGTGCTTGTAGAGATATGAAACCTAAATTAGACACAAAAGAAGCAATGCGAAATCTAGAAAGAGAGGATTATCAAACGGAAGAAGTAGAAGGTGAAGGTTATTTAGAGTGCATAGTTGAAAAGGCATTCATTGCAACAAACGGAGAGGACTGGATTATATTTATGGAATTTGACTGTGCTAAATCCGCAAAAATGTACTTTAAGCAACAGGACTGCGTTCATAAGGAAGAAGAAAGCTATTTAGAACTTTTGCAATATGCTATAGATGAATACAAATCAAATATATTAGAAGAAAATCTTGATTACGTAAGGGAAGAAATTGACACTTATGAGGATGAATATAAAGATTTGGTAAGAGGGTACTCTGGGAAATATGTTTGGTTTGGAACAGAAAATGCAATAGAAGATACAAAAGATTAAGAATAAAAACGGTTTTTGCAAAAAGGCAAAAGCCGTTTTTTATTCCAAAAAAATTTTTATAAAAATTTTAAAAATGTACGTAAAAACGCTTGCCTTTTAAAAATAAATTTGTTATAGTATATGAGCAATCGGATGGGAGCATAGCTCAGTTGGGAGAGCATCTGCCTTACAAGCAGGGGGTCACAGGTTCG
>JAFVSF010000117.1 GCA_017503885.1 Clostridia bacterium | reverse complement strand
GGGCTTTACATTCGTCGTCCCAAACTCGATAAATTGGAATTTGATGATTTATATTGTCTGCTCGTTAAACCATTTCATAAAAGCGGTGATGTTTTCTTCGCTTACATAGTTTTTATCGTGCGTTAGAAGCTCAAGCATTCGTTCATCATTTTCAGTTCGTTCTTTTCTGGATGATAATCCTTTGGTAAGCATATTTATCATAAACTTATTGATTCCGCGCAGCTTAGTTTTATCCATACCGCCTTGCATAGTGAAAAGCGGTGTTTCCTCGGAGATAGAGTTTGCTTTGCGGACTTCCGCAACAGCTGTTCCTGTATCACAAAGTCCTACGGCACAAATAGCAGAAATCTTATATTTTTTTGTTGCTTTTTTATATCCTTTAATATTGTTGGCAAAAAGCCAACCGAGATATATAATTTCAGTTCCTTTTTGTAGTTTCTTTGCGGCTTCGTTTAAAGCGTATACGGGCAAACCGATTTTTGCACCAAGTATTTTTGAATATGCTGCGGTATGACCTGTGTTAGAGGTATAAACAATCACTTTCATATAAACTCTCTCCTATTGCTCAAAATCTTATTTATCGGTCAGTTTATTATAATATAAAATCAACCTTAATACAGCTTATTCTGTGTGGATAAAAGAAAAGTTGAGTTCCGTTTATTAATTTATTGCATTTTTTGA
Organism: Clostridia bacterium; assembly: GCA_017503885.1. GTDB lineage: Bacteria > Bacillota > Clostridia > Christensenellales > Borkfalkiaceae > UBA10281. Next base: position 4,110 of record JAFVSF010000117.1, on the reverse strand, counting down.
GTGCCAGTTGGGCGAACAAACGCAGTAAAAACGTTGTCTTTGCCAAATACTCGTTGCATTTTTTCAACGTAGTTTTCTCTTTCCTCAACACTCACGATAGCGAGTATCGAGCCAGCAAAACCACCACCGTGAACTCTTACAGCACCGTTTTTAATAATACTTCTAGAAAGTTCTATGCCAAGTATTACCGGTTGTGAAACTTCGCCTGGAACACAGCAGTTTTGAAGTCTTACTAAACTAGAAAGACCAGATTCGTTTACGGCTTTTAAAAACTCTTGAGCGTTGCCATCTTTTAAAGCCTTGCAAGCATTTTCAACTCTAACGTTCTCTTCATAAAAGTGCATTGCCCTAAGCACAGCCCTATCGCTAACGCTAGTTTTTACTTTGTCTATATTTTGCAAAAAGTCTTGATAATCGACTTCGCGGAGGACTTTTTTGCCAAAAACCTTTGCAACGGCTTCCATTTCAGAACGTATTGCAGCGTAGTGAGAAGTGAGTGAAGCGTGGTCGCCACCGGTGTTAGTTATAACTAAAGCATAGCCCTTTAACATATCGTATTTTGCAATTTCAGGGCTAGTAGGATTTTCAAAATCAAGGAAAGAGAGCGAGCCTATCGCAATGCCACTTTGGTCGAGTAGGCCACAAGGCTTGCCAAAATAAACGTTTTCGCTATACTGCGAAATAATTGCTTTTTCAACTGCAGTCAATTTTCCGTCTAAATATAAATCGTTAAAAATTTCTGCGACTAAAACTTCAAAAGCAGCAGAAGAAGAAACGCCTGCACCTTTGAAAACGTTGCTAGTTAAATAAGCAGTAAAACCACCGATTGCAAAGCCTCTATTTTTAATAGCCTCGGCAACGCCACGAGCAAGGGCAGTAGAAGTGCCTTTTTCGTTTTCTTTAAGCGTAGTGTTGTCAACGCTAAACGTAATAGGGGAATAGCCCTCCGAACAAATTTTAATTATGCCGTTGTCAGTTTTTTTAACGGCTGCGACTATGTCGCAAGAAATTGACGCTACCAAAACTTTTCCGTGATTATGGTCTGTGTGGTTGCCTAAAATTTCGGCTCTTCCTGGGGAAGAAAACAAATAGTCTGCATCAAAGCCCTCGTTATTTCTAAATGCGTTTAAAAGTTTTGCAAGGCGAGGTTTTAATTCTTCAACGTCAAATCCGTCGCCGTAATAATTGTGAAAATTCATAACGCCCTCTCTATAGTTTTTAGGTTGATACTCGTATTATATACGAAAAAAAAAGATAATTCAAGTTTTTATCAAAAGTTTTATGCTAATTTCTTGTCTTTTAACGTGCTTTATGATAAAATATCTATCGTGAAAAGAAAAATAATTTTGCTTTTTACCGTTATTTTAGTGCTGACTTCGCTATTAATTCCTATGGGTTGTGGAAAAAATAAAAGCGAAAACGTCAATTTGGTAATTCAAGTTGAATTTTTAGACACCCAAAACCCCTTTTCAAAGGAAGATAATCGTATTTTAGCACAAGCATTTAACGGTTCAAAAAACAGTTTAGACAACTTTATATATCTCAATTCAAATGGAAGTCGAACGTTAGAGAGTAAAACGTTAGGCGTTGTAAAAATCGACAAGCCCATAGATTATTTTATGCCCAAATATCGCTACGACGAAGGTAGTGGGGAGTATAAAGAGGAAAATTCGCTGGGCTATGACAACCGTTATTTTGATGAAGATGGCAACCCTACAATTACGGGCAAACAGTCTGTAGAGAGGTTTTATCGTGAGCAAGAGTTAGTCTATTTGTCTACCGAAAAGGCTAAAACCCTCACTAAAAAACTTGGAAGAAAGCCAAAATTTGAAAATCTAACGATAGTGCCTAGCAAACTCAACCGTCTTGTTTATAGTGGAGATATTTTTCATCCACATCAAGCAAATAACTACGTAGGCGACGGACAGGCTCTTTCCAGTGCCTATTACACCAACGGTGTAAACGGGCAGATAAGAAGTTCTAAAATTGCAAAGACGGACGTTGGTAAATACGTTATAATTCCGTTTGCATATATCTACGACGGGCAAGGGGTAAACGTGACTACACTTTGCCACGAATATATGCACGTGTTAGGCGTTCCCGACCTTTATTCATACGAAAAAACTATACGACCTGTAGGCGAGTTCGACGTTATGGGTGGAGAAACGACGCTAGTTCCAAATCAATCGCTTTCTTACGTCAAATACAAAATGGGTTGGCTTAAAGAGGGGCAAGATATTCTTCCTGTGACTGGAAGTGGAGAGTATAATCTCACTGCGATTGAAGACGAAGGTGGTGTAAAAGCGTATAAAATTACTCTTGAAAACTATTATGATAAAGGCGACGTATTTTACCTTGAATACCGTAAACTAGGCGAGGGAAGTTTGTCTACTGTTCAAACGGAAGGCGTTATAATTTATAGAGTAAACGAGGAAAACGGATATATTTCAAGCACGGGCGAAAAGTCAAACGTATGGCGTGGTAACGCATACGGCGATTATGAGATAAACGTATTTAGAAATATTCAAGATTTCTTATACGGCAATCACGCAACTATATGCGATATCGATGGGTATACGACTTTTGGAAACCCAGACGGAAACGTAAACGTTATATTAAATTCCGACGGGGAAAACAGTGGCATTTTAGTTACTTATCTTGGCAAAAATTCTGATGGAACGGTAAAGGTAAAAATTGATTTGCCTCAAGAAAAAATAAGTGTTCCACGTGAAAAAGTGGGGCTTGTTGCAGAAACTGGCAACAGACACAGCGTTTATTTCGATAGGGTGGAAGACGATTGCGAAGCGTACGTGTTCTATTCTTCAAAAGCAATAAAAAACCCAACGGTTAAAAAACTTTTAAAAAGCAAAAAAGGCGAACTTATAAAATCGCACACAAGTTTTTTAAAAACCGTTCTTCCAAAGACGGGTGGCTTTGAAAAATACGTATACGTCTTTTATAAAGACGCCAATGGATATTCAAACGTTACAACGTATAAAATTCAAGGGATAAAAAATATAAAATTATCGGTAGTTTTAGCAGTGATAATAGGCGTAGGAATAGTTGTTCCGTCAGTACTGCTCACGATAATACCAAAACTTTACAAGAAAAAGGAGAAAAATAATGACTGATAAAGAAAGAAATCAATTTGAAGAAAAGGAAACGGGTTTCAATCAAGAGTCAAACGGAGCAGAAAATCAACCAAACGAAGGTAAAAACTTTTTTGATAATCAAGTTCCTGCTCAACAAAATCACAATCTTTACCAAAATGAAAATATACCGTTTGAGCCAAACGGCAAGAAAATGAACGGAAATGGCAAATACTTTGCACTAGGCATCGTGTCTATGATTTTAGGTATCGTTTCAATAACGTGTTGTTGCCTTTTTGGAGCGCCTATCGTTCTTGCGATAACTGCACTCGTTTTTGCAATACTTAGAATGTCTGTAAGTCCAGACGGATTTTCAATCGCAGGCTTAGTAACTGGTATTATCGGTTTAATTTTCAATGCGTTAATGCTCGTTTTCGTGTTTAGTGGAGAGGCTGAAATTGACGTTGAAGGACTTGAAAGTATGCTCGAAAGTATTGAAGACGCAATTAGGGTATTTATCATAAAATGAGAAAATTTAATTTTAAAATTATCGCCGCCATTTCGCCAATTTGCGTTTTAGCGGCACTATTTTTATACGCCGTTATTGCACAGCCGTTTTCTTCAAGCGAGATTTTTTGTTGGGTGTATGAAAAAACTAATATTTGCTGTCCTTCATGTGGGCTAACAAGAGCAGTTTATTCTATAGTTCAAGGCGATTTCAAAACTGCGTTTTACTATCACGCTCTATTTACGGTAGGCTTTATACCGTTTTTTAGCCTATTAACTATAATGGGGGCAAATTATGCGTTAGGAAATAAAATTGCTTGGTTAAAATATAGGTGGATATACTTTTACCTGTGTTTAGCGTTCGTAATTGCGTTTACTATATATCGTAATTGCGTTAGTTTTATATTCTAGAGAAAGAAAATTTCAATAAAATTATAATTATATATATAAAAACGTTTGCCAAAACGGTTTTTGTATGATAAAATGTTTAGGCTATAAAATTCACACTCGAGTT
>JAFVSF010000116.1 GCA_017503885.1 Clostridia bacterium | reverse complement strand
CAGTTTTGTGAAAGAAATAATCTTATATCTATGTCTGGTACAGATTATCACGACGCAGGGCAACCTATTACAGGTGGAATTATAATTCCAGAAAATATTGATTCAAACGAAAAACTAGTTGAATTTTTATTCAACGAAAAATATGAACTAATTCAAAATAAAGACGCTTATATTCAAGGTTATTATGATATAAGGCAAAGGACAAAATGCAATTTTTTGACGTATTAATTACAGTTGGAGCACTATTAGTATTAATGGTCCCAGGATATATTCTTACCAAGTGCAAGGTTTTACCAGAAAAAACTGACACCGTTTTGACTGCGCTAGTATTATATGGTTGTCAACCTATTATGCAATTTATGAGTTTTCAAAAGGAATCTTACGATTCAAGAATTGCAATTAATATGATAATTGTAGCTGGAATTTCATTTGTAGTACATATGCTTATGATAGGTATTATGATGTTATTTTTCCGTGCGAGAAAAATGGAAACCAAGGCTAAAATTAATTGCTTGCGCTTTGCAAGCGTCTTTCCAAATTGCGGATATATGGGGCTACCTTTTTTGAGTTTTCTTTTTAAGGGTACAGACCACTTAGGCGAAATAATAATTTACGCAGGTGTGGATATTGCGGTTATGAACTTAATTATGTGGTCGCTCGGCGTTTTAATGATTACAGGCGATAGAAAACAAATGTCATTAAAACGTGCCTTGCTTAATCCTACGGTTATAGCGTTGTTTATGGGAATTATCGTTTTCTTTACCGTTCAAACGCCAATTGCTCAACTTGGTACAGGCGCTACAAATCAAATTCTTTCAAAACTTATGGAAGGCTTAAATATCGTAGGGGATATGGTTACGCCACTTGCAATGATACTTATAGGCTTTAAACTTGCCAAAGTCAAAATTAAAGATTTATTATTTGACAAATGGGCTTATCTTGCTAGTGCTAATAAATTAATATTAATGTCCGTTTTAACTATGGTTGTAGTTGCCTTCCTGCCGATTAGCATCGAGGTTAAATATACCTTGTTTTTCTGCTTATCAATGCCCTCTGCAACTTGCTCTACCATGTTTGCTGTTCAATTTGGTGGAGATAGCGAGACGAGTGCCGTTATGGTTCTTCTCTCTACGGTTCTTTCCATACTGACTATTCCATTAATGTTCCTACTATTTAGTCGTGGGTTTGGTGTAGTGATATAAAAAATAAACAAAAAAAGGTGATTTAAAAATGCTTAATAAATATTATGAAAAATTTGAATGTATCGGTTTAGAACCTATTCGTAGTTATTATATTCCTTTTGAAAAAGGCGTTAAATTTTCAGAAAAAAGACAACTTAGTTGTAAATTTACATCTTTAGATGGAAAGTGGGGTATAACTGCATATAAAAGTCCTCTTGATTTACCAGAAGACTTTCTTTCACGTAAAAGCAAAGGTTATATTACTGTTCCTTCTTGTGTACAGATGCACGGCTTTGATTATTTGCAATATACTAACGTAAATTATCCTATTCCTTTTGACCCACCTTTTGTTCCTACTGAGAACCCAACTTTTCATTATTATAGAGAATTTGATTTAGAAAAAATCGAAAAAATTTATCTTGTTTTTGAAGGTGTAGATTCATGTTTTTATCTTTACGTAAATGGTAAATTTGTAGGTTTTTCTCAAATTTCACATAGATTAAGTGAGTTCGATATTACAGATTTTGTAAAAATTGGAAAAAATAGTCTTGACGTTGTTGTTTTAAAATGGTGTGCGGGTACATATTTTGAAGACCAAGATAAACTAAGATTTACTGGAATATTCCGCAACGTTTATTTGTTAAATAGACCACAAAAACATATTCGTGATTATAAAATCAATACAAAAATAGATGGTACGGTTGAGGTTTCTGTTGTTGGTAATGATGCAGATATAGAATTTAATAATCAAATTAAACACGTTAATGACGGGGACACGGTAAAGTTTAAAGTAGAAAATCCAATTCTTTGGAGTGCGGAAGACCCTTATCTATATAAAATGACTATAAATAGTGGAGAAGAGAGCATCTTTGAATTTGTAGGCATTAGAGAGACTGAAGTTAAAGATGGCTTGTTCCTTGTTAATGGGAAGCCTATTAAACTTATGGGCGTAAACAGGCATGAAATTAACCCGCTAACTGCGGCAACGGTTTCAGAAGAAGATATTTTAGACGATTTAAGTTTAATGAAAAGTTTAAACGTTAACGCTATAAGGACTTCTCACTATCAAAACTGCCCAGAGTTTTACAAAATGTGTGATAAATATGGCTTTTACGTTATGGCTGAATCTGATTTAGAAACTCACGGAATAGTTTCTCAAGGTGACAATTTTGACCATGGCGATTATTATGAGGGCCTATATTCACAT
>JAFVSF010000115.1 GCA_017503885.1 Clostridia bacterium | reverse complement strand
ATATTTTGGACCTTTTATGGGTGGGGTTAGTGCTAGCGAAACTTTACAAATTATAAACACGGCTTTTATGACTAGAAGTTGTGGTGTAAAAATAGACGTAAATAAACCTAAAAAAGAGTGTTTAAATTACCACATTAAAAAATGTTTAGCCCCATGTTCGGGAAGATGTAGTGAAATAGAATACAGAGAAAAAGTCGAGAGTGCAATAGACTTTTTATCTGGCAACGACGACACGGTAGAAAACATCTTAAAAGAAAAAATGCTAAAGTTTTCTAAACTGGAAGAGTTTGAAATTGCTCTCACCTTTAGAGATAGATTGAAAATGCTCGAAAAGATAAAACTAAAGAGAATTACTGCTCTTAATAAGTTTGTTGATATGGACGTTTTAGCCGTTACCACAAACGGGGTATATTCTAGTGCTAGCATTTTGTTTATAAGAGGTGGGCGTATGCAAGGTGGCAAAAACTTTGCCCTAGAAGATGCGTCCGAAACTGACGGAGAGAGGCTAGTTGGTTTTATTTCGCAATATTACACTCAAAATACAGAAGTGCCAAGCGAGATACTTGTTTCAGAAGAAACCACCGATAATCGACTTATAGGCGAGTTTTTTAAGGCAAATTTTGGCAAAACCGTTGCAATATCGCACCCAGAAAGGGGAATAAAACGGCAACTTTTAGATATGGCAAAGAAAAATGCTGAAGATTATCTTGAAAAAGAGATTGACAAAATTAAACATAAAGACGATATGACGAGGACTGCTTGCGAGAAACTTAAAAAGGTGCTAAACCTCAAGCGTTATCCACGGCGTATGGAGTGCTTTGACATATCGCATATAAGTGGTGTAGATAAAGTTGGTTCTATGGTAGTGTTTATAGATGGAGAGCCAGACAAAACTAGTTATCGTAGATTTAAGATTAAAACCGTTGAGGGCAACAACGATTTTGCCTGTTTAAAAGAGGTGTTAAAGCGAAGGCTTGATAAACTTGGCACTGAAGAGGAAGAGAATTTTCCTATGCCAGACCTTATAATAATCGACGGTGGTAAAGGTCAACTTTCTTCGGTAAAGGAGGTTGTCGACCTTTATCCTAACGTAAAGGCAGACTTAATTTCGCTTGCCGAGAGAGAGGAAGAAATATTTACGCTTTTTTCAAACGAGCCGATAGTTTTACCTCGAAGAGATTTCGTGCTTAAAATGTTGGTACGAATACGTGACGAGGCGCATAGGTTTGCAATAACATATCATAAGTCAACGCATCAAAAGACTAATTTGACTTCGATATTTAAGGATATTGAGGGTATAGGAGATAAAAAGCGAAAGGCACTTTTAAACGCTTTTGGCAGTATAGAAAATATTAGACGTGCTAGCGAGGAAGAGCTTGCAAAAGTAGATGGCATAGGCAATGTTCGTGCTAAAAAAATTAAGGAGTTTTTCAATAGTTATGAAGGGTAGACAAATAGAAAACTTAGAGGTAAAAGTTTCAGTAGAGAATTTTGCTAAAGAACTAGAATTAGAGGTTGTAGAAAAGGGCAGGGGTGAACTTGTTTTAAAGTCGATAAGCGTATCACGTCCTGGACTTCAACTTGCAGGTTATTTTAAACATTTTGATAAGACGAGAGTACAAGTTATAGGTAATGCCGAAAACGAATATTTGGTAGGGCTTAGCAAAGAAAAGCGATACGTCGCACTTGAAAATCTCATAAAAAGGGGCGTGCCTTGTATAATTATTTCAAGGAGCATAGAAATTTTACCAGAACTTCAAGAACTTTGCAAGCAGTACGAGTGTCCGTTGCTCCGTTCAAGCAAAATAACAACGGTACTTATAAATGATATTACTGCGTACAAGAGTGAAGCGTTAGCACCTACGCACGTAGTACACGGCGTTTTGGTAGACGTATTTGGTATAGGTATTTTGATAGTTGGTAAATCGGGTGTTGGTAAGAGTGAAATCGCTCTCGACCTTGTAAACAGAGGTCACCGTTTAGTTGCCGACGACTCTGTAATTATAAAGAATATCAACGATAGACTTATAGGAAAATCGCCTAGAAATATTCGTTACTTTATGGAGATAAGAGGAATTGGAATAATTAACGTTCAACAAATGTTTGGACCTGGAGCAATATCTCCTAGCAAAACTATAGATATAGTTGCCGAACTTTCCCCTTGGGAAACGGGCAAGGGCTACGAGAGAATAGGCAACGAGGAAGTTTATGAGGAAATTCTTGGAGAAAAGATTTTAAAAGTAACTATTCCCGTAACTCCAGGAAGAAATATTCCTATCGTTTTAGAAACTGCGGCAAGGCAGTACCGTTTAAAACAAGCAGGCTATGATGCTGCGTCAGAACTTATAAAGGCTGTATTTGGTGGCGAAGAATAAAAAATTTTATTATACTACTAGTTAAAAGAGGAAATCGGTATGCAAAACTGGTTTCCTCTTTTTCTTTATTTAAATAGTAATTAATAATTAAGTAATATCATATATTTTATTATGAAAATTTTAAGGAGAGTTTTACCTTATTCGCTGTGTATTTTCGTTATAGCGTTTATGCCGTTTGCGTATAAAAAGACTAGCGTGCAACAAAAATTGCCAATATCTTCCCCTAAGCATAAATGTATTTTGACTCTTTGGAATATAGACGTTTTTGAGGGAGGCGTAGGCTCAAGGGGAGATTTTTTGTCAAACGTAGCCACAAAATTTAAAAGCGACGGAGTGCTTATTTTAGTTGTAAACCACACTAGGGAAAGTGCGTTAAATTCTATAGAGCAAGGCGAGTTTCCTGATATGATTTCGTATGGGGTGGGCGTAGATTTTGTTGTAAAATATGCTATAGCTTTGCCAAAGATAGAGTTTTCAGGTGGTGAGCAAGGAGGAAAAATATATGCTTACCCTTGGTGTGCAGGCTCATACTTTTTAATAAGAAAAAATCAAGATAATCAACCTATTGAGAGGCTTTTTATATCTCAAAACACTTATAATCTTCCTTTTGGGGCAATTTATCTAGGTAAAATTCAGGCAGAGAATTTTGAATATAAAAAGCCTCTAGATGCGTACGCTAACTTTTTGTCTGCAAGCGAAAAAGATGCTTTGCTTGGCACTCAGCGAGATTTAAAACGGCTAGAACAACGAGGAGTAGAATTTTACGCCGAGCCGATAGATAAGTTTTGTGATTTAATTCAATACGTGTCCGTGTTGTCGCAAGATAAACAAAGATATAGCGAAAGCGTAAAGTTTTTAGAATATCTCATAAGTCAAAACGTTCAACAAAATCTATATAAAATCGGTATGGCGTCTGTTTTTTATAACGTGTATACAGATAGTCCAATGACT
>JAFVSF010000114.1 GCA_017503885.1 Clostridia bacterium | reverse complement strand
TAATATTCGTACAACTATACAATATAGATTGCTTATTGATTGGCAACTTTTCTTTTTTAATCATAAATAGAATTATTTCTTATAAGTAGGAACTATTTCACGCACGATGCTTTTAATATCGTCCGTCTCTTCATAAGCGGCGGTATATAATTTATCTAGCGTATCCCACAAATGGGCTTCGTCTAAAGGAATTGGTTGCGCAATATTTATAAGTCCGTTTTCTGTTTTTTGCAAACCTTCTTCCGCCATAAGTCTTTCTTCGTAAAGTTTTTCGCCTGGTCTTAACCCCGTGCAAATTATATCAATATCTACGTTAGGTTCTAATCCGGAGAATTTAATTAAATTATAGGCTAAATCGTAAATTCTAACAGGCTCACCCATATCTAGTACGAATATTTGCCCACCTTTTGCATAAGCCCCTGCTTGCAACACTAAAGACACAGCCTCCGGTATGGTCATAAAGTACCTTATGATATCTTTATGCGTAATGGTTACAGGTCCGCCCTCTGCAATCTGCTTTTTAAATAATGGAATAACCGAACCGTTTGAGCCTAAAACGTTACCGAATCTAACGGCAACAAACTTTGTTTTTTTAGATTTTTTGCCGATAGTCTGAACAATCATTTCACAAATACGTTTTGTAGCACCCATAACGTTAGTCGGATTAACTGCTTTATCAGTTGATATCTGAACAAAGGTTTCAACTTGATATTTATCAGAGCATTTTGCTATGTTAAGAGTTCCAAACACGTTATTCTTGACAGCCTCGTTAGGACTTGTTTCCATAAGAGGAACGTGCTTATGTGCGGCAGCGTGAAATACTATTTGAGGACGATAGGTCTTAAATACGTCTTCCATTTTGCCCTTATCTCTAACGCTTGCTATGAGAGTCAAAAGGTTAAGATGTGTGTATTTACGTCTTAATTCTTGTTCGATTTCATAAGCGTTGTTTTCGTAAATATCTAAAATAATTAAGAGTTTTGGAGAGTGTGATGCAATTTGACGGCAAAGTTCACTACCTATTGAACCACCGCCACCGCTTACCAAAACAACCTTGTCTTCAATATAACCTAAAATTTCTTCATAATTGATTTTTATCTGCTCACGACCTAAAAGGTCTTGAACGTCAACGTCTCTTAATTTAGAAACAGTTACTTCACTACTAGCCAATTGATAAATACCCGGCAAAATTTTTACGTTTTTATTGCAATTTTTACACTTATTTATTATATTGCTAATCGCCTTTTTAGGTGCTGAGGGCATAGTTACGAAAATCTCGTCAACTTTATACTCTTCTACGTATTTAAGAATTTCATCAGACGTGCCGACGATTTTAACCTCTCTAATGCTTTTTCCAACCTTTTGCAAGTCGTCGTCTATAGCGCAAACGGGTTTGTAAAAGGTTTTATCAGAGTTTTGAAGCTCGTTAATAATTAATAAACCTGCTTCCCCTGCACCGACAATCATAACGCGCTTTTTCTCTTTATCTTTTCCAGAAAAAAAGAAATACAATAAAGACTTAACGACACGTTTACTGAGCCTTACTGCAATAGTCATCGTCAACAAGAAAAACATAAATAAAAATAAGGCGGATAGACCCATATATTGCCTTTTAGTTACTAGTACCACGATAATATTAACTACCGCCGTTAAGAAAACACCAAAAGCAATCTTAATGCAATCAAAAACGCCTATGGTTGATAAAATAAAAGAATAT
>JAFVSF010000113.1 GCA_017503885.1 Clostridia bacterium | reverse complement strand
ACGTTTGCAGTTTTTCTGCCAACACCTGCGAGTGAACGCAAAGACTCTAAATCACTAGGAACTTGTCCACCGAATTTTTCCACTATATCTTTAGACGCCGAAATTATATGCTCTGCTTTAGAGCGATAAAGCCCACATGAAAAAATATATTGTTCCAATTCTTCTTGACTCAGGTCTGCCATTTCAAAAGGGGTGTTTGCCCTTTTAAACAACGTTTCGGTAACCTTATTTACCCTTTCATCCGTACACTGTGCAGATAAAATGACAGCAATTAAAAGTTCGTAAGGAGAACTAAATTTAAGTGCTGGGGTAGAATCGGGATATTCCTTTGTTAAAATTTCCGTTATTTTTAAAGCCGTTTTTTTAGAAATCATCGTTTATCTCTCAATCTAAAAATTGCGTCTTTTATTTTAGCATAAAAAGACGCAATACACAATTAAAAAATAGTGTTTTTTAAAATTTAGTTATTAAAGCTCTGTTATAATTTGCTTTGCACCCTCTTTTCTAACAGAAAAGAAACCTCTAAACGACGTGAGAGCAAGTGCTGAAATAACCTGTTTTGCAAATGCCGTTTGGCTTATAGAAAATTTTGCTGAAATTCCACAGCCTGCACCTATCGCTTGAGGAGTAGGAACTGCAATACAAGTTATTCCTCTATCTCTCATATATTTTATAAAACCTATAGCGTGAGTTCTAGAACCAAAAACTGCTATACAATAAAACATAAACGTTTCTCCTTTGTTTGTACTATGTTTGTAGCATTTATTAGCATACTGAATAATACAATATATTATTAAATAATATAAGCGGTGAAAAACATGATTTATTTTGACAATGCTGCAACGGGTGGCTTTAAACCCTTTAAAAGTGTAGACGCAGGATTTAACGCAATGAAAAACCTAAATGCGAACGCTGGGCGAAGTGGACACAAACTTTCTTTATACGCTGGCGAACTAGTTTACGAAACAAGGCGTAGCCTTGCCAAGTTTTTTGATACCACCTCGGATAGAATAGTCTTTACGGCTAGTTGTACGGAAGCGTTAAACGTAGCAATATTCGGCATGTATGAAAAAGGCTCGCACGTAGTTACTACCGTTACCGAACACAACGCAGTATTAAGACCTTTATACGAACTTGAACGCAGGAACGAAATATCTTTATCAATAATCAAGCCTTCTGTTGGAGGGGTAAGTGTAGAAGACGTAAAAAACGCTCTAGAGCCAAACACTAAACTGGTTGTGTTAAATGCAGTTTCAAACGTAAACGGACTTGAAAACGACGTAGACGGCATCGGCAAGTTTTTAAAAAATAGAAATATAACGTTTATAGTAGATGGTGCTCAACGTGCAGGACACAATAAAACACAAGTTAATAATCAACTTATAGACGCATTTTGTATTGCTGGACACAAAGGGCTTTTAGCATCGCAAGGCATAGGTGTTCTCGTTTTAGGTAAAAACGCAGAGGTTAGACCTTTGCTTTTTGGTGGTACGGGTTCAGACTCTTTTTCTGAACGTATGCCAGACTATTTACCCGAAAAATTAGAGGCTGGAACTTTAAACCTTCCTGCTATTTGCTCGCTTAAGGCAGGGCTTGAATATGTTGACGGAAACGAAGTCTATATTGCAAGCCAATTATTTGCCTTAACCGAAAACCTAATTACTAGGCTTTCTAGACTCCCCTTTATAAAACTATATTCTATACCAAACAAATATGGAATAGTTAGTTTTTCTCACTCCGATTTTCCCTCTCAAGAACTTGCACAAATACTTTCCGATAGATACGATATTGCCGTTAGAGGGGGCTTTCACTGTGCCCCTCTTATGCACAAGTTTTTAAAAACCGATAAACTAGGTACTGTTAGAGTGAGTTTTGCTCCACAAAATACTAGAAGAGAAATCAACTCCCTAATATCTGCCCTTAAAGACCTTTCTCTTAATTTTTAACCTAATTTACCATTAAATTTTCTTTAATTTTGAGACTACGGAATTTAAAGTTTTTCTTTGTTTTTCATTTAAAAGTGGCGCTACCGTAGAGGCAAAATTATCTATATCTCTATCGGAAAGCGTTCCGTTTTTGCGTCCAATTTCAGCCTGCTTAATGATAGCCTGCATCAATTCATCTGAACTTTTGCCCTCATATTTTTTAGAAAGGTTTGCAAAAATTTCATAAGGCGAACTGCCAAAGGCTTGTGGTTCTTCCTTTTGCTTATTGCTTTTAAAACTGTTAAAATCCTTCATATCTTTTCTCCGCTATCTCATATTTATGCATGGAAAAGACAAAAATGTTACGAGTTTAAATAATAAGGAGTTTTTATGAATATTTTACCCTTGCTCTTAATTGGTATACTTTTAGGAGGAGAAAAATTTTCTTCTTTAAAAGATATTCTTACACGAATAGATTTCCCCTCTTTTGCTCCAGTTTTTCAACTTTTAGGAGTTGATAAATCAACTGTGGATTTTTTATCTTCGGAAGAGTTTTCATCTTCAATCGCAAACGGAGATTTAAAAAGCCTTTTACCTCTTTTTTCCACTCTTTTTGCTAAAAAACCCCAACAAAATGAGGACGAAGAAAGCGACCAACCACAAAAAAACTGCGACTACGTTACCCCAATAAAAAACGTTGCCCCAACCGAAATTGGGGCAACTATTGAAAATTTTTTAGGTTAAGTTTTCTCACGTTTTATAACGTCAAGGCGTAAGCAAGTTCATAATCTTGATTTTCTACGTATGGGGCTTCTAAAATTTTATTTGAAAACCCTGACAGATTTTTAGTTATGCCAACGCCATGTATTGAAACGTTAGATTTAGGCCAATAAATTTTCGCCGTGGTGAGTTTTATTGCATCGCCAACGGTAAAGTTTTCAAAAGTCGTTTGCATTATACCCTTGCCGTACGTTTTATACACTCCTTGTGGATTTCTTGACAAAACTACTTTTACCACGTTTCTATAATCGTAATCAAGGCACGCCCCGATAAACGCTTCCGACGCCGAGGCGGTATTCCAGTCTGCCAAAATAATTATACTGTTAAAACCGTAGTTGGAATATTTTGCCTGTGCAGATTTAAACTCATCTTTCTTACCGTCTTTATATAACGCATAAGAAACTAAAACCCTATCATTTTTTTCAGCACCTATAAAATGCGAGGATATATCGCACATTATATCCATAAATCCACCACCGTTGCCCCTTAAGTCAATGATAATTTTAGTCTTACCCGTTTGCTCAAATATTTCCATTACTTTATCGACTTGCTTTGCAGACGAATACAAGTCGTTGCTCGTTCCGTTAAAAGACAAATATTTCAAATACGCAGTATCGCTAGGCATTATAGAAGACAATTCAGACTCATACTGCACTAATTCTAAAGATTTGCCTCCCCAGTCGGTAAAGCGATAAGAACTAGAAAAATCGGTGTAGAAAACGTAAGTTTCGTTGTACTCACGTTTTGCCAATTCATAAGTCTTTTGCTCCTCGCCATAGTCTACCTTTATGGTAAACTTTTCCCCGTCAGCATAAGTGTCTATAAGTGAAGAAAACTTGTTGTAATCAAGCGATTGGAAAGTTGTTTCCGTCGCTTTTTTCATGCCAACTATATATCCCCCACTAGTCACGCCTGCAATTTCTGCTGGAGAATTACCTTTAATCCCTGTGACGTACACGTTACCACCTTGATTAACTACGGTAATTCCAATTCCACTCCTTACGCCTTTTGCAGATTTTTTAATAAGTTCATACTCCTCTTTCGTATAATACTCGGAGTATTGGTCAAGCAAGCCTTCTACCATTATATCAAGATAATTGTCTTCTTGCTCTAGATAATGTTTTTTGTATTTGTCAAGTATAAATTTGAGAGAAACTAGGTCTGGATTGGTATAATTTCGCACGAAAAAACCTGTAAAAAACATAGCAATACCAAACACTATTACCCCAATAATAGCTAAAATTTTCTTCAAAACAACCTCTCCTAACTTAAAAGAAAAAAGGCTACATAGCCTTTTTTATAAAGAATTGCCTAAAAGCTTATGTAAAATCATTATAAGCCTAAATGTCATTGCATCTTGGAATTTACGAATATCAAACCCGGTCGCCCTCTCGATTTTATCTAATCTATACATCAAAGTATTTCTGTGCATATATAAATTTCTAGAGGTTTCAGAAACGTTTAAACTAGTATGCAAAAATTCCTCTGCCGTTGCTATCATTTCAGTATCTGCAAACATACTCTTAGCCTCTTGGTCTTCTAAAATATCTAAAAATTCTTGCAATTTATGTTTTGGCATATCCTCGAGCATCTTAACCAAAACGTATTCTTTATAAGTGGAAACCCTAGATTTTCCACCAAACACGTTATCCATTCTAATTGAAGCAAGTGCTTGATGATACGATACCGAACAATCTACAAAATTCACAACGGTACTACCTATACCAATCTTAACGATTATTCCTAACTCGTCTGCGATAGAATGTGCTAAAAGATTTGCAAAATCCGTAAGCGAACGATACTCGCTATCCTCTTGAGAACTGCCAAATCTAACGTATGCACAAGTAAAACTGTCCGTAACAACGCAAATATCACGTGCATCTGTCTTGAAATTCTCCATAAAGTTCACAACGTCTTCAACCCTGCCACTAGACACGTAGAGGGCTGTCGCAGTACATGGTAAATCTGGAATAGAGTATTTGTTTATCACTTTTTGAAGACGTATTCCACTATATTCGCCAATAATTGCACTTGTTAAAGAATCTTCCTTGCCACTAGACAAGTCCTTGCCCGTGCCATTTTCCAAAAGTGTGCCAATTAGCGTTGCTATAGTCTTATCTGCATCCGTACACCCGTCGATATAGCCTGTATATCTTTGAGCATTATACTTGAACGAAAAATACGTCTTGGCATTTTCTTCACTTGCAACCGTCTCTCTTACCTTACTAGAAAACCTGTTTGGAATATCGGTTTCTAAGGTAGAATAAAAGTCGTCGTTCACGTCGGAATACACCCTTATTTCTTTACCAGCCGACTGCTTGATATGCTCTATCATTCTAATTATTTCTACGTCCATTATTCCTCCGTTTTAAGCGTGTTCACAATTTTTTTAGATTGTTCTATAACTTGTTCTGCTTGTTCTAAACTTAAACTTAAATTAAGATAGTTTAACCTATATTCATAGAAAAAGGCGTATGCCTTTTGAATATTTTCTTTATTTGCATGATTTATATTAAGCAAAAATCCAAGGTCTGTTTTTTTAAAATAAGGGGAAATTTTCCCACTTTCATTAAGTGTTTTTTTAATGGAATTTTCAATTTCTTCAAGTGCAAATAAAATTGCAGGGGCAAAATTTACTCGACTTTTATTTAAAACAATTTTACTTATTTCAAAGCCGTTTAAAGGCTCCTTTCTTTCTATTTGAAGGTCTAAACATCGCTCTATAAGTCGATTTTTACCCATTTGACTTAAATTTGCAAATACAACAGACAATGCAATGCAATACAAAAACCCACCGTTGCCAACAACTGACGTTGCCGTAAATCTTGGGTACACAGCCAACTTGTCTTCGCCACAAGTAAACACACTGCCACCTAATCTTTGAGAGGTTTTTGCTCTTGGTGCTTTTTGATTTATCCAAGTTATCAAATCGCTATAAACACTAGTACCACTAACCTTAAAACCAACCCCGTCAAGAGGGACAACCTTTCCTTCAAAGAGGGCTTCTTTAGCAAGTTTATCAACCATTTCGTTGTATTTATGATTGCTATGACCTTTTACTTTTTCAAAAGTTACGTCTACCACTCCTTTATATTTTGCAAATTCTTTTACGTAATATACAGAAATTGGACTACCCGTACCCCACGAGCCGTTAGCCCATGCAGACAACCCCTCGTAATCGTGATAAATTTTAAGTTTTTCGTACCCGTTTAAAAATGCCCATTTTACAGCAGTTAATACCCCGTCAACCTCTCCCGCAATATTTCTAGTCGGCAGAAAGGACGCTACTTCGCCTCTGCCACTAAATTCTCTCTCTTTTCCATCGGGCGAAACGGCTACAACACCATAGGAGTATTTACCAACGCTTTCTTCGTAACTTCCGTCGGTAAAAGCAACGGCATACCCTTGAGAAATATCACTTGCCAAAATTTCGGCATAGTAATCTCTCCCCTCTAAAAAAGCCTCGGCTTCTTCTAACGTGTGAAAGCTTTTATACTTATTACCTCTACCTTTAGTTTGTGATAAAAATACTTGACAATCACTCCACTCGGTAAATATTTTATTTTCTTCACCTTTAACAGCGTAAAATTTTGACATAATTTTCCTTTTTAAAACACTCACATTTTAGCACATTTATTTATTTTTTACAAGTAAAAAATTTTATTAAGGCAAAATAGCACGAAAATTTTAACTATTTTTGACATTTTTGCATAAAATAAAGTATGAAAAAATCTCTTAACGTTGCCGTTGTTGGTGCGACAGGACTAATTGGCAGTAAATTTATACCCGTTTTAGAAAAAAGAAATTTCCCTATAAACAAGCTTAAAGTTTTTGCATCAAAAAAAAGTGAAGGCAAAAAAATACGTGCTTTTGGAACGGAACATGTGGTACAACCACTTGATAATGGTTGTTTCGTTGGTATTGACCTCGTCTTTTTTAGTGCAGAAAAAGAAATTTCTTTAAAATATGCACCGATTGCCGTAAACGAAGGGGCTTACGTTATTGACAACTCTAGTGCTTTTAGAGAAAACCCTCAAATTCCCCTTATTATACCAGAAATTAACGGAAACATCTTGCAAACAACTAACGCTAGGCTTATAGCAAACCCAAACTGTTCGACCTCTATTGCAATTTTACCCCTTTTAGCCCTTGAAAAAAATTTTGGCTTAAAAAAAATAATTTATACAACTTATCAAGCAGTAAGTGGCAGTGGACAAAAGGGACTTGCCGACTTAATTCGTTGTAGAAACGGCAAAACACCTACATTTTACCAAACTGACGTTAGCAAAAACTTTATACCTAAAATCGGTGGTTATTCCATATTTGGCTATACCGAAGAAGAGGTAAAAATGATAAAAGAAACAAAAAAAATACTAGGCAAAGAGGTTTCAGTTTCGGCTACCTGCGTTAGAGTACCTGTAGAAAATTGTCACGGAATAAGCGTTGAAGTCGAACTTGAAAAAGAATTTTATGACGAAGATATTAAATCTCTATTTAGGAAAATTGAGGGCGCTACTTTTTACGAGTTGCCAACTCCTAATATAGCTGATGGAAAAGATGAGGTTTTTATTGGGCGAATTAAAAGAAGTTTAGCCTTTAAAAACGGACTTAGTTACTTCTGCGTTGGCGACAACACCTTAAAAGGAGCTAGCCTAAACGCCGTACAAATAGCCGAAAAACTTATTGAATATGGTAAAATATAGTTTAATAATCGACTTATAGGCTAGTTTTTATAAACTTTTGCAAAACAAAAGCCCCTTTAACCACTTTGGTTAAGGGGCATATTTTTACTTACTTGTGTCGTACTCTGCAATGTATGGAAGATTTCGATAATACTCATTAAAATCCAAGCCGTAACCTATTACGAAAAAGTCTGGGATAGTAAAAAGAACTTTATCTGCCTCAAATTCCACAACTCTTCTATCTGGTTTATCCAAAAGGCTTACCACCTTTAAAGAGAGAGGGTTTCTGTTTTTTAATAAACGCACTATTTCTTTAAGTGTTCTACCAGTATCTACTATATCTTCAACGATTACAACGTGATAATTAGAAATGTCGTGCTTTAAGTCAAAATCTATTCTAACAGTACCCGTAGAAACCGTGCCTGCACCGTAACTACTTGCACTCATAAAGTCGAGTTCTAAAGGAATTGTTATCGCTCTACAAAGGTCTGCCATAAACACAAAAGCACCTTTCAACACACTTACTAAAAGCAAAGGCTTGCCGTCGTATTCTTTTGAAATTTCTGCACCTGCTTTTTTGATTGCATCTTGAATTTCTTGTTCAGAAATTATTACTCTTTTAATCTTGCTGTCATGTTCTTTTGTAGTCATTGGCATTCTCCTAGTTTGTAATGTAATTATTATAGCATAAAATTATGATCAATACAATACATTTCATATAATTTATAAAAGCGATTTTTAAATTAAAATCTGAACAAGTCTGCCAATAGCAATAAAAAAGGGACGACAAAGGCGTTCCCTATAAGGGATTTTTTGAAACATTAAAAATTTATAGGAAATTGCACTTCAAGCGGTCAAATGAAATTAGAACTTGGATTTAACGTCCAAGTTCTTTTTCATTTATATAACTATATATTTTCTTCAAAAAGTCGCAAGCATTTTGCGATTTTTTTCATCTTTACATAAACTTTACATTGCCTAAACTTAAAAGTGATAGTTGGAAATTTTTTAGCACAGTATAAAGAATGGAAAATTTTCATCTTTTTGTCATCCTATTTCACCTCATACTTACACTTTACAAATTTCCAATTTCCGATTTCAAACTTATCCGCCACAATGTGCTTTACAAGACGACGGCTCTCTATAAATTCATCCGTCACCGTTACGAAATACTGCTTATCTCCCTCTAACACAATATAGAACTCTTTATCCATATTTTTGAAGCTGTTAATAAGGTCGGGAGTTCCAAACGGAACGTCGGTGAAAAATCCAAGCACGTTATCAATTACTTTTTCGCCTTTTGTCAGCTTCACCTTGCCGAGCAGCGTGTGAATTTCCGCATCGGGATACTTTTCACGAATCACACGGTCTTTCTTCTTTTTCTTACTGCCTTTTCCGTAGTCTGATAGATTATAGGGCTCTCGGATGACTCCGCTGTCAATCGGCTCACCGTTGTCAAGTAAATAATCAACACTCACGTTCAAGAGTGTTGCTAATGCTTTTAGATTATCTACATCCGGCAATCCGTTATTTACTTCCCATTTTGCAACCGCCGACCTTGAAACTGCCATTTTCTCCGCAAGCTGCTCTTGGGAAAGACCACATTGTTTTCTTGCTTCTTTAATTTTTTCGCCTAAAGTCATTTTTGTTTCCTCCGATAATTTATTGTAGCCTTATTCTACCGAAACGGCTCTTGTTTGGCAATAAACTATCCGTATCTCTGCTGTTACTCTCCGTAACATTGAAGTTTATCTATACTCGAACTCAAAATCACCATCCACGCATTCGCCAATAGATTCGAGAATAATATATACTTTTTTCTCATTATCATATTTGCTATCAAGCGAGATCTTCGTATCGAATGATTCGCCACCCTTAATAGTAAAAAGCAATTCCTTTTCACCGGAAACACCGATATATACGTTCATCTCACCTTCAGCAAGACTCGCTTCATAATCAAGAATATGTTCTGCGCTGCCATCCCTTCTTAATTTGAAATTATAAGTTCCCTTAAAAGTATCAAATTCCATACTTGCTTCATCGCCCTGACACGAGGTAATCAAAATGGTTGCCGAATAATTCTTAACGTATCCTCCACAACTACACAACGTAACGAGTGCAAGTATCAACACCAATACGAAACTGATTTTTTTCATCCTTGTATTCTCCTTTT
>JAFVSF010000112.1 GCA_017503885.1 Clostridia bacterium | reverse complement strand
TACTCTTGTAGAAGTTGTTGCCGTAGCTTTATGTATTTGACTTCCACTGCTGTTTTTAACTGTTATTGTATGGTCTGTATAGGTTGAATTGATAGAAATATTCGCTACCGTATCATTATAATACCCACCATCGTTTAACGTCGCTGAGCCAGAATAATCATCTCCTTTCATATAGATACGGAAAGTCATACTTTTGCCTTGATGGTTCAAAACCGATGCGCTTGTTACGTTATTGCCCGAACGATATTTAGTCGTCGTATGATTACCCAATGTCGATACAATTTTATTATTCACGTAATCAAACTGTACGGTAAAGTTCTTAGTTGTCGCCGCTTCTGCGGTAGTAGGAGCGTTTATAGTAAACACGCCTACTAAACACGCAATTAGCACAACAAGAAGCAAGCCTATAATTTTAAGACGTTTCTTTATTTTCACTTATATCACCTCCAGTTTTGTTTTCACTGAAAAGTTTCTGCATATATTCTCCCGTAGAAATTTTTACGCCAGCGCGAAGTTCAGATGAACCAATAAAGAATGCCTGACCTGTTACAGCCGACATTATCATTTTTTGTTCATCTTGGTTAAATCCGTCCCCTGCTTTGTAGACTTCAATTAAGTCTTTCATATCAGGAGCCGACAACTTAAAGATAAACATATATTGGCTATTTTTAAGAATTGCGGACGTTTTGCTACGTAGTTCCTCGTTTGCGTTCCAATCGGCAATATTTTATGTCGCTGGAATAAAGGAACCGTTGTACTTACGAATACGTTTACTCATCGAATAGAAGAAATCAAGTGCTATCGGATACTTTGCGTCTAAGTAAAGATGTGCTTCGTCTACGATAATAATCGTGCGAAGATTCTTTCCATACTTATTCGCTTCCCTTGCATTGATAATTTCCTGTTCAATAAACCTGAAAACCAGGAGCATTTGGGCATTGGCCACGATATTGTTCTTGTTTGCGAAGAGAGATTGGAAACTGAAATTGATAATATCTTCTTCAACCACAAGCGTTGAAGGTGAATTCCATATATCCGAATATCTACCCGTTACAAACTTTTGAAGATACAATTCTGCCGTTCTATAATCCCTATGCGTAAACCCTTCTTTACCACTCGTTTCATGTTCAAGTTTCAACGTTTCTAAAAGGTCTGTAAATATCGGGAAATCTTCAGGTTTGAGATTGGTGCAATCCGTATCCTCGGTAATACCCTTTCTACGATAAGTTTCTACCGCTAAGTTATTGATAAGTTCAATAATATCGCTAGACGCACCTACGAGAACAATTTTGAAAAACGATTCCAACATTTTAAGGTGTGTATTAAAGGTAATACTAGGCTCAGCCGAGCCACCATCCTCCGTAAGTATTTTATAGATATGGAACGGATTGATTCTTCCTTCTTTTGCTCTACCAACGTCAATAATATTTCCCTTTAAATTTCTTGTAAGTGAAATATATTCGTCTTCAGGGTCAAGCACTATAATTCGTGTACCATTAGACCATTCGTTAACGATAAACGACTTCAAGAAGAAAGACTTGCCTGCACCAGACTGCCCGATTATCATTGCATTACTGTTCTGATACATACTGCCTCTTTTCCAAATATTAAGCAGGAACGGATATCTATTGTCCATGTTCTCGCCGAGCATTACCCCGCCTTCATCCAAAACTGAGTTTCGGACAAATGGGAAGACCGCTGCGAGCGAACTACTGTTGATACCGTTCTCATAATTTCCTAATACTGAAACTGGAGAAATATCAGCACTCTTGAATGCATCAATTTGAAGACCATACATCATAGACGGCTTAAAGTTGCCCGTTAAAAGCGAGCGCCTCACTGCTTTTTTGTAATTTGCGTCATTCAAATAGTTGTATGCAGTAACCGTAAGAGTAACGTCAAGAAGCGATTCGTTTTCAGCTTGTAAACTATCAAGCAATGCCGTCATACTACGCCTATGTATTTGCGCGGTATTTGCTTCGCTTGCCTGCTCGCTAGTTATCTGCTTTAATTCCATTTCTCCAATACACTTATCGATACGCTTTATAGCCTTATATTTATCTACGGGCTTGACGTGCATAACGACTTTGGTGTTTGGAATATTAAAGAGATTAGCTCCCCAAGCGTTCTTGACACGCAATGGATATTCCGCAACAGATAGGATTGCCGCCTCAATACCGTTTATAACGTATTTATTTGACTTAAATTCTATTGAGTCGGGTTTTATCCAATCAATGAGTTCTTCGTCCGTTAAATCGTTAATTTCGCGTTCGTCAAAGTTTCTGAAATAACAGTACTTCAAGAAAATCGCTACAGGACGACGAGTTAGAACTTTCGTCCTCAACCCACACTTGTTAATTTCGGC
>JAFVSF010000111.1 GCA_017503885.1 Clostridia bacterium | reverse complement strand
GGTAAGCCTGCAGACAAAGAATACGTTGACGAGGTTATTAAGGTTATAAAGGAAATTAATCCAGACATTAAACCTTTCCCGTCTGCCGGTATTACTAAAGGCGAAGATTGTTACAATATTATTAAAGCAGGGGCTGCTGCATCCGGTTGCTCTTCTGCAATAGCAAAAGCCAAAAAGCCACTTAAACTTGCCGAAGAAATGATTGCGGCAGTTAGGCGTGCTTACGACGAAAGAAATTCAAAATAAAAAATATTGCTTTTTAGCAAAACAATAAAAACATTTTAGGAGATAAAAATTATGGAATTTAAAGTTTTTCAAAAAGAACTCGAAGTACAATCTAAGGGTTGGAGACCAACCTTTCACGACGTTTCTAAAGAAGTTATAGAAATCGTTAAAGAATCTGGTATTAAAAACGGAACCGTTACCATAGCATCACATCATACTACTTGCTCAGTTATGATTCAAGAATGCTCACACGATATTGACGTTTACGATTTAGAGTTTTTACAACACGATATTTTGGAGATTATGCAAAAACTAGTTCCAGATTATTCAGAAAATCATCAATACAGACACCCAGGCCCAATTCACTCACAATTCGGCAGATACGTTGACGAACCAGGTGATTGGACAAGCCTTAACACAGACGGACACCTCCGTTCAGTATTCTTTGGCAGAAGCGAAGCTATGACCATTAAAGACGGCGTTTTAGACGGCGGTGAATTTGCTCACATCTATTTCGTTGACTGGGACCAAGTTAGAGCTAGAAAGAGACAAATCAACGTTACAGTTATGGGTACTACTGACGACGTAAACGACAGAAAGTACAACGGCGGAAAAGTCATTGATACTTGGAGAAAGTTCACTGACGAAGAAAAGGCTGACGACGTTCACTATACACTTCAACAGACAAGACGCAACAAATAATGAAACATCTTTTAGGCTTTGACGTCGGTACGACTTCAATTAAAGGGTGTGTTTTTGATGAACAAGGAAAGGAAATTGCAACCGTTGGAAAGGCATACGACCTAATTACCGACGGAAATTTTGTAGAGTTCCCTGCAGAAAAGTTCTTTGAAATTTTTTCAGAGTGCTATGATGTACTTCGTTCAAAAACACACATAGACGCACTTGCTATTGACACTCAAGGAGAGACGCTAATTTTCCTTGATAAAGATGGCAAGCCTTTAATGAACGCTATTATTTGGTTAGATAATCGTGCCGACCAAGAGGCAAAGGAAATAGAAGCCCAATTCGGACTTCGCAAAATATATGAAGTAACCGGTCAGACGGAAGTGCCTGCGGGGTACCCTGCACCAAAAATTTTGTGGTTAAAAAGAAACCGACCGGAAATTTTTGAAAAAACGTCAAAAATTTTACTTTTAGAAGACTATCTTTTATATAGATTAACAGGCGAGTTTGTTTCAGATAAATCGCTATGCTCTTCTACGCTTTATTTTGACGCAAGGTGTGGCAGTTATTGGAAAGAAATGCTCGATTATTTAGGGGTTGATGAAAGTATGTTCCCAACTCTTAAAGATAGCGGACAATTTATTGCCGAAGTTGACGGAGTTAAAATATCCGCAGGGGCGTTAGACCAGGTTTCCGGCTTTTTAGGGGCAGGAATTAAAGAAGGCAAAATGAGTGAAATGACAGGAACTTCTCTTGCCGTCTGCGCATATTCAAAAGTTATACCCCCTTACTTTGAGGGTATAAAAGTTCCTGCTTATTACGTTGATAAAGATAAATACTGCCTACTTATGTGGGCGCCTACGGCAGGTATGACTCTAGAGTGGTATAAAAAGAACTTCTGCGAGGGTTGGGATTATTCTCGTATTAACGAAGAAGCGTCTAAAGTTCCCGTAGGGAGCGAAGGGCTTGTCGTTTCCCCAAATATGTGCGGAAGCGTAATGCCTACAAACGACGCTGGGCTTAAAGGTGGCGTTTATGGTATAGACATAAAACACACTCGAGCACACTTTATTAGAGCAATAATGGAGTCGGTTGCCTCTTTAATTAGAACTTACGTTGATTATTTAAATATTCCTACCGAAGAAATAGTTTCTATCGGCGGTGGAGCGAGAAGTAAATTGTGGCTTCAAATTAAAGCGGATATTACCAACAAAACTTTAATCACTCTTGAAAATAAAGAGGTTGGATGTTTAGGCTCTGCT
>JAFVSF010000110.1 GCA_017503885.1 Clostridia bacterium | reverse complement strand
CGGTCAGCAACGTGACGTTGCATCCGTGTATTTAGCCTAACTCTTACAAAGTGAGATTTAAAGGATTAGATACAAGCTAGCCAAGGCTCGTGAGCTTGAAAAGGCTTGGTAGACCTTGTTGGTCACCAAGGTTTTGAAAGCGAAACAGTAAACGCAGGCTAGCGAAGTATATAAGCCTTTAAAGTATTTAAAGGGTTAGATACAAGTTAGGCGAGGCTCACTTTAAGCAACAAGACACAATAGACCTTTGTGGTCATTGTGGTTTGGGGCTTAAAGTAGAAACAAAGCATAACGCAGTATATAAGCCTTTAAATTAGATGTGTTTATTTCCACGAGCACTAAGCCTTCCCGCTGGGTCTATCTCTCCAGCCTTCATAAGAGAAAGTTTGGTAAGGAATGGACCAACTAATTCGTAAATTAAAACAGAGAAAAGCGTAATATTTGCAACTATCATACCCACGTTGCCAAGTGCAGCAGATTCTTGCACTTTAAGTGCCATACCTAAAGCAACGCCTGCTTGTGGGAATAACGTTATACCAAGATACTTTACAACGTTTGGTTCTGCACCAATCATTTTTGCACTTGCAAATGCTCCAAAATATTTGCCAAGACAACGGAAGACGATATATATTATGCCGACCAAAACTATAAGTATGTCTGCAAAAAGTGAGAAGTCGAATTCTGCTCCACTAAGTACAAAGAATAAGATATACAAAGGTGCAGTCCAACGGTCTAACCTATCCATGAGTTCTTCAGAAAAATCACAACAGTTGCAAAATACAGTACCGAGCATCATACAAGTTAAAAGTGATGAAAACGCAACGTGTATTTTGCCAATTTTAAACTCTAACATCGATACTGCAACAGTTACGAAAACAAATGCTACAGACATTGAAAGTCTTTTTGAACGAGAGTGGAAAAACCTCTCGAAAAAGGTAATTGCAAATCCCATCAATGCACCGAGCCCCAAAGATAAAACCACCTCTATAATAGGCTCTAAAATAATGGAAATAATGCTAATTTGGTTTAATATTATTGCTTTGGCAATACCAAATGATACTGCAAAAAGTACCAAACCTACGGCATCATCAATAGCAACAACAGGAAGAAGAGTGTCTGTTACAGGTCCTTTTGCTTTGTATTGACGTACAACCATAAGCGTTGCAGCAGGTGCAGTTGCAGATGCGATTGCTCCCAATATTATTGCAGCAGAAAGTGGAAACTTGTGTGGAATTATAAAATGTAGTCCAATAAGTGCCACGTCAACGGCAATCGTTGCAACTAAAGCTTGAAATATACCAATAATGGTTGCCTTTTTACCTATTGCTTTAAGTTGAGATAAACGGAATTCATTACCAATTGAAAAAGCAATAAAACCAAGTGCAACGTCTGAAATAATGCTAAACGATTTTATTTCTTCTTCACTGATAAAACCTAATCCTTTTACCCCAAACGCACCTAAGCACCAAGGTCCAATCAAAACACCAGTAACCAAATAAGCAGTTACTGCAGGTAATTTTACCAATTTTGCAACTCTAGAAAGCATTAAGCCTAAAACAAGTGCAATAGCTAAACTAAGTAAAATAGGCATATTTTTGTTAAATAAAACTTCCATAATTTTTCTCCAATGTATACAACTACTTGATTTTAATACTTTAATTATTAAAAGTCAACGGCTTTTATGCAATTTAAAATAATATTTTAAACTTTTTTATTAACGTTTGACAAAGACTTATTATGGGTGTATAATAAATCCATATTTATTAAAGGAGAAACTCTAATGAAAAAGTTTTTTGAAGAATTCAAAAAGTTTATCACACGTGGCAATATCGTTGATATGGCTGTCGGCGTTATCGTTGGTGGTGCTTTCACAGCAATCGTTAACGGCTTGAGCAATTTCATCTTAAAGCCAATTATCAACTACTTACTTGCACTTATGCTCGGCAAGAACGCTTTAAGCGAAGTTTACACCTTCTTAGGTGATAAGGCTTATCTTGAAGACGGAACTTTAGACCTTGCAAACTGTTTCTACATTGACTGGGGTGCATTTATCAACGCTGTAATTAACTTCCTTATTATTGCATTCGTACTTTTTACTATCGTAAAAGTTATCAATCACGTAAAAGAAAGTCAAGACAAGCTTGAAAACGTGCTTAGCAAAGGAAAGCCTACTAAAGAGCAAAGAAAAGAACTTAAAGCAAACGGCATTAAACTTTCTGACAAAGATGCTGTTAAAGCATATTTAGATGCAAAGGCTGAAGAAGAGGCAAAAGCAAAAGCTGAAGAAGAAGCAAAGGCAGCAGAACAAGCAAGACTTGATAGACTTGCTAACCCAACCACTGAAGATTTACTTAAAGAAATTCTTGCAACAATGAAGAAAGAGGCTTAAGCCTTAAAAATTAACGCTCCGTTTGGAATTCCAAACGGAGCGTTTTTCATTACATCATCTAATAAAGTTAGTCGCAACTCTCTTTTCTTTTTCAGGAAGTCCAAACTTTTCCCTTCCAAGCGCAATAGATTTCATTAAAAACGCCATATTTTTAGCAAGCGTTCTCATTTGCTGTAAACCCTCTTCGTCCTTTAAAGCCTCGCCTTGAACACCACCATGAACGCCGTTCCAATACTGACCAGACGCAACAGGCATACCACTTATTGTAAAATATTTATTGAGCTGATCAAACGTTGCAGTAGTACCACCACGTCTTGCAACTGCAACGCATGCACCGACTTTCATTGTTTTGTCAAGCCAGCCACTACTTTGAAACATTCTATCTAGTACTGCAATTAGCGTAGCGTTTGCAGATGCGTAGTATACAGGGCTACCAACTACTAAACCGTCTGAATCTTTAAAAGATTCAACCAACTCGTTAACGCCATCGTCAAACACACATTTGCCGATTTTTCTACAACCACCACAAGCCATACAACCTCTTATCGACTTATTGCCGACTTGCACTAACTCAACCTCTATACCCTCGTCTTCAAAAACCTTTTTCATCTCTTCTAAAGCGATTTGAGTGTTGCCGTTTACCCTTGGGCTACCGTTTAACATTAAAACTTTCATATTTCACCTCATTTTT
>JAFVSF010000109.1 GCA_017503885.1 Clostridia bacterium | reverse complement strand
GTTACGGCTATGGGTAATGCAGTTAGCACGGATAAAAATTTGATTGCGATGGCGGGCGTTAGTATCAACGGCGTAAAACTTACCGATATTGACGGAGCAAGCATTACGTATATGCACGGCGACAATCATATGGGTATTGACGTTCCTGCTTCGGCAATTTATCCAACGCAGGAATATCCAATCACTATTTTGAAAGTGGAAGCAGGTACGGTTTTTGAAAATTATGAATTACCTGAAATTATCTTGTCGCTTATTGGCGGTACTTGGGTTGTAGGTGAATTTGAACGTATGCCTGAAGAAGAGTACGTTACTATTTCGGATATCGCAGGAGAAGAGCGTGTAAGCTTAGGCGCAGAAGGTTTACTCTCTGCAATGGACGGATTTGAAGGGGACGTAAACTTTAAGTTTGTATATCGTTCAGATGAAGCCATTGTGAATTATGCTCCATTTGGAGGTTTGGCTGTTTATCTCAATAGCACGAACAGTTGGGACGGTTGGCGTATTTTCTTTGTTGGCAACGTAGTTTACGTTTACGATGCGACTATGGGTGGCACTGGCGAAGAACACGTATTGATTGGACAGGCAGAATTTGGAATTGCAAGTAGTTTTGAAATGCAAATCGAAATTTCCATAAAGCAGGTAGATGGCAAGTATTCTATCGCAATCGGTGGAAGTTGTGCAAAAATATTAGAAATCAACGATATTACGCCGATTGGCGAGTGTATCGGTGGTGGGATTTCTTTGTATAGTGCAATGAGAAGTTGCAGTGTAAAAGATTATAAATACGGAGACGTATTCGATCCTGTATTGACAATTCACAGTAAGCAAGAAATCGTTTTAAACGAAGGGGATGAAGTTCCTGAAATTGATGCGACGGCTGTGGACGGCTTGATGGAAATTACGCCTAACTACGTTTGGGATGAAGGTGCAATTACCGACGGAAAAATGAACGTTGGCGTTTGGAACTGTGTCGTTACTGCGACGGACGCAAACGGAAACTATTCTTCTGCAATCGTTCGTGTAACCGTAAAAGGCGAACCTAAATTTACGGTAACTTTTGACGGCAAGGATGAAGTTGAATACGCTTACGGCGAAAAAATTGTAAAACCTTTAGACCCAACAAAAGAGGCAACGGTTAAACTGCAATACACCTTTGACGGTTGGTATAACGGCGATGAAAAGTGGGATTTTGACCACGATATCGTAACAAGCGACGTTGCTTTGGTTGCAAAGTTTATAGAAAAAGACGTTTACTATAAGGTAACGGTAACGGTTGAAGGAGAAACACAAGTAGTTTACCTTACTTATGGTGCTCAGTTAGACCTTAACGTATTTAATAAAGAAGGTTTTACAAAAGAAGTAAAACAAAACGGACAAGTAATTACTAGTCTTATAGTTACTAAAGATACGGCAATTGAAATTGCATATACTCAATTCGTTGAGGAAACACAAGAGGGAGGTTGTGCTGGTTCATTGACTGGTTTTGGCTGTTTAGGTGTGTTACTTGCAACGATAAGTGGCTATACTCTTATGCGTAAAAAGGAGGAAACAGATGAAAAATAATAGAAAAGTCTGTATTGCAACCATATTGGCTGTAATTTCGTCCGTAGCCGTTTTCACAAATGCGAAGGCGACTGGGGAAAACAACAAAGATATAGTTCAATTTAGCAATGAAATCGTAGCAATTACACCTCATAGTGGAGAAACGATTAGTATCGTTCATAACGGTATTGAGGGTATGATGAGCCTAAATAAACTTACTGTTACTGACGTTGGTAAATATTATTATTTCCGTCCTGAAATGCAAATTTGGAACGATTTATCGTTGACGTATTACGACACTCAGGAAAAAGTTTGGGATTTTTACAATAAATGCGATGATTTTGCACCAATCAATAACACGTTAAAGTGGAATTACGAGCAAGAAACGGATAGTTATACGGTAGCAGTTGCTTTGGATAAAGAGTTCAAAAAAGTAGTATTTACAGATACTGTAACTACTAATTGGGTAAATTTAGGTAATACGCTTTATTCTGGCACAGACTATTATTGGCAAGTAATTGCAAATGATGGCGAAGAAAAAACCTATTCTAAAATATTTGAATTTAACACTAAAGTAGGAACACGTACTGTAGATATTGACGGTGTATCTAATACACGTGACGTTGGTGGTTATCAAACCCCAAAAGGCAAAACTGCACAAGGTCTTTTGTATCGTACGGCAAGGCTTGACGATATTACAGAGGACGGCTTGAAAGAAATTCAAAAACTTGGCATTAAGACGGATTTAGATTTGCGTTCAGTTGGCGAAGGTGCGATTAATCCTATGGGTGTAGAGAACTATGTAAACGCAACACCTGCACCTATTTATACAAACGGAATTGCAACACCTGAAGGAAAACAAGCCGTTAAAACGATTTTCCAAACCCTTGCAAACAGAGATAATTATCCTATCGCTCTTCATTGTACTGTAGGTCGTGACAGAACGGGTACTGCGATTGCACTTGTAAATTCTATCCTCGGCGTAGACGAGCAGACTATTGTCAATGAATATATGCTCAGCGTTTTCGGTGCAGTTTCCAGTTTCGCAAAAGGTAGTGATGCACTTATTAATAATATTAACAACTTAATGTTGTATATCAATACACTTGAAGGGGAAACCCTTGCTGAAAAGGCAGAGACGTTGCTTCTCGACGCAGGTGTAACTGCTGAAGAAATTCAGTCTGTTCGTGATATTATGCTCGGAGATAATTATGATAATACCGTAGAATATACTACGTCATATGAAAATACGCATTTGGTTACTTTTAAAGCATACGGACACGAACAGCAAATCCTTGTAGTTAAGGGTGGAGACGTTGTAAAAGCCCCTTATGAAATTGGTGAAGATTTCGTTTGGATGGCTAACGGCAAGGCGTATGATTTTTCTACTCCTGTAACGGAAAATATTACTATTGTTGCAACAAAAAAAGAAATTGTTACAATTACCGTCGTAATAATGGGCGAAGAAACGGTTATTAAGGCGACAGTAGGGGAAATGATTGATTTTACGCAATTTACAAAGGAAGGTTATACCTATAAGGTGATGAATGCGAAAGGAGATATTATCACTTCGCTGACGGCTGAAAAGAATTGCGTCGTAACAATTATTTATTCTAAAAATTAAACAGAGGTTAAATTGTGACTGAAAAAGAACTTTTTATAGGAATATGGCAAGTACCACCTGCAACAGAAGAAAATTATAAAATGCTTGTAGATTGTGGTATCAATGCCATATTCTTAAACGGCGATTATTCTGAAGACATAGAAGAGCAAAAAAGGGCAGTAGCGTACTCAGAAAAGTATGGCATAGACGTCGTTTTAGAGGGAAAAAACAAGTTGGACGGTTCGTGTTTTGATAAAAATCCTTGCAAGGAAAGCAAAGCAGTTGTGGCATTTAACTTATATGATGAGCCTAATTATTGCGACGTAGAACCTTTAACTAGGCTTGCCACGAAGATGAAAAAGGCTTATCCTAACAAAAAGGCGTATATCAACTTGTACCCAAGTTACGTGCCTTGTGACGAGATTATGTACGATTATCCTCGTTATATAGATACTTTTGCAAAATGGGTGTACGACATTGAAGGCGAAGGTGGTTGGCTTTCGATGGATCACTACCCAATAAGAAGAACGCAAGAATATGAAGGTCATATTTATGAGCCATGGTTCACCGATATGGAAACGACGGCTTTGGCAGGTAAAAAGTATAACTTAAAGCCACATTTCTTTATTCAAAGTATGGCGTTTGGTGGTAGTCGTTATTGGTGGAACGACCGAACTCCTACCGAAGAGGATTTGCGTTTGCAGATGTATGCGTATCTTGCACACGGAGCAAAGGGACTTTCTCATTTTTGTTATCAAACTCCTACGACGGATGAGTTTTATGAAAGACAGTCGGGTTTATTTGACAAGGGTGCACCTACGGAAAGATGGTATTACGTGCAAAAAATTCACGGGGAATTGAAAGCGTTTGAAGAAGAATTGCTTGCCTTGAAGTGGGAATTTATCAAGCGTGTAGACTCAACTGTAGAAGAAGAAAATGGGTTATTTAACCGTCAAAGTGGACAATCTTTTGAAAATTGTGCTACCTTAAAAAGTGTCGAAACGGATGCTCGTTGTCTTGTAGGTGGGTTCAAAAGTAAGGACGGCAAAGAAGCGTTTATGCTTGTCAACGTAATGGATACTTCTCATAAAAAGACGGTTGGCGTAAAGGTTGCTTTTAAAAAGCCCGTTGCGTTCAAAATTTACAAAAGTGGCGAGGTTTCCTCGCAAATCTTCAATGGTAGTATGGAAATCACTCTTGGCGTTGGAGAAGGAATCTTTATGATAGAGGAATAAAAAATGAGCACAACATTAAAAGCTAAAAAGGTGAATTGGAGTAGGGTAATCTTTATTATTTGCTTTATTCTTGTGCCTACGATTAACTTTCTTGTATTTTACGTTTACGTGAATTTCGACGGTATTTTGATGGCGTTTTACAACTACGATAAGCAGTATATAAACAAGATATGGGGACTAGATAACTTTAGATACTTTTTTGAAGATTTGTTAAATCAGTCCGACGGTATAAGATTAGCATTTATTAATACGTTTAAAACCTTTTTAATAAACTTGATAATCTTCCCTTGGGGTATAGCCGTTTCTTATTTTTTATATAAGAAGATTCCTTTTTATAATGGGTTTAGAGTATTATTCTTCTTGCCTAGTATTATAAACGGAATTATAACGGTTGTAGTTTACAAAAACTTCGTAAGCGTAGAAGGTCCAATTGCAAAACTCGTGCAATATCTTTATAAATTGCCAGAAACCCCTGACCTTTTAGGTGACCCAAGATTTGCTAACACGTTTGTTTGGGTGCATATGCTATGGTTGTCTTTCCCGGGTGATATGATTATTTGGGGTGGTTCTTTTGCAAGAATTCCAGACGGCGTTATAGAGTCGGGTAGAATAGACGGTGCAAATTGGACTACAGAGCTTGTTAAAATTATTTTGCCAATGATTTGGCCTACGTTTGCATTAAAGTTTATAATGCTCATTTCGTCTGTGTTCGGTGCGTCAGGTGCAGTATTCTTGTTAACAGGCGGTGACTATGGCACGATGACGTTCTCTGCATGGCAGTATATTCAAATTAGAAACAGTTCTAAAAACCCAAGATCATCGATATACAATTACGTTTCTGCAATTGGTATAATCGTAACACTTGTTTCTATGGTTCTTGTCGTTATCGGCAAGTGGGTAGAAAGCAAGATATTCGTAGACGTAGATTATTAAGGGGGGAGATATGAAAAAAATAGCATTTTTACAAAGAAAATCTACCTCTGAAAAGATTCTGTATTCAGTCGTTTTTCTTTTATTTTCGGCGTTTGCATTATCTTATTTATATATCTTTTTCTGGGGTGTTGTTGCAACGCTTAAAACCCATACCGAAAACGTTTTATATCCATTTGCTTTCCCTGCAAAGCCACAATGGAAAAACTTTATAGAAGTATTTACTTTGTTTACGCCTAAAAACACTAGTTTTATCAAAATGACGATAAACAGTATTTACTTTTCAGTTGTTCCTGCAGCGGGCGGAATATTGTTTTGCTCAATGCTTTCATACGTAACGACAAAGTATCAATTCTTTGGTGCTAAAGCTTATTACTACATATCATTCGTCGTAATGCTTTTGCCAATATACAGCTCTGGTGGAGCAATGTATAAGCTTATATTTGAATTGGATCTTATAAACAATTATCTCTTTGTTATTACGGCTTTTGGTGGACTTGGCGCAACGTATATGTACTTCGCAGCGTTTTTCAAGAACTTATCTTGGAGTTATGCAGAAGCGGCGTTTATTGACGGGGCAAACGATTGGCAAGTATTCTTTAGAGTTATGTTTCCACAAAGTTTATCTATGATTGGGGCGTTATTCCTCCTTTCTTGGATGGGTGCATGGAATAGCTACGATGCGCAACTTTTGTATTTGCCTAAACTTCCAACACTTTCGGTAGGTATTTATCTGTTCGATTTTGATATGCAATATTACGTAAGAAAAGATTTGCTCTTTGCTGCGTGTATGGTATCATCAATCCCTACTTTGATAGTATTTATATGTTTTAATAAAATAATGATGAGCAATGTTTCGCTTGGCGGAATTAAAGAATAAAGGAGAAAAATTATGAAAAAATTGGTTAGTATTGCACTTGCTAGCGTGCTTTCGCTTGCAGCTCTTACAGCTACAGGATGTGGTGAAAAAAACAAAGAAGGCGCTGGCGACCCAACGACGATTGAAATTACTTTCTGGCGTTCTGGTATGGGTGATGCTTATATGGGACAAATCGTAAAAGCATTCGAAGCTAAATACCCAGAATACACTGTTGAATTCAATTCTGAAACGACAAACACTGCAATCCCTGACAACATTATGAACGGGGCAAAATATAACTCGGTAGACCTTTATTTTGAGGTAAACCCATCATACTCACTCTACGAGTATTTAGAGCCACTTGACGACGTTCTTAATATGGTTAACTCAGGTGAGAGTAAGACTGTATCTCAAAAGATAAGTAAAAGTCTTTTAGATAACTACGTATCATACGACGGCAAGTATTATACACTTCCTTACGGTGGTGGCGTATGTGGTATAGTTTATAACGTTGACCTTATGGGTAGCCGTAAACTTCCTAATACAACAGACGAGCTTAGAAACCTTGTATTCGACCTTTATTCAGCGTACGATTCAAGCAACTGCAAGCCATTTATCTATTTCAACGGCGGATATTGGGAATACGTTTATAATATTTGGCACGCTCAATACGACGGTTTAGATTATTACTACAACACCTACTCAACTTTAGGTCAAAGTAGAAGCGTATTAGGTACTGTAAACGAAAATCCAAGTAAAGAAGTTTTAACTAAAAAAGACGGAAGATTTAAGGCTTTACAAGTTTTAGAAACTTTACTTAACTCTCAATATATAGTAGCAGGTTCAAACTCTTCAACACATACCGACGCTCAAACTAAATTTATAAACGGTAGAGCAGTTATGATGTGTAACGGCGCATGGATGAATAACGAAATGAAGACTGCTACTTCAACTTATAAGAACTTCTCAATTATGAAGACTCCTGTTATAAGCGCTATTACTGAAAATCTTACCGACGTTAAGACAGATGCTTTATTATCTGCAACCATCGACGTTGTTGATAAAGTTGTTGATGGCGAAATTGCTGAAAGTAGCGTAAAACAATCAGACGGCACTTATTTAATTGGTACAACTGCTATTTGCGCAAGCGACTGGAATAGAATTTACGAAGCTAGAACGATGATTTGGGAAAATTACAGCCAACACGGTACTTGTATTCCTAACTATTCTGATGCAAAAGAAGGTGCTAAAAAGTTTATAGCTTTTTACTATTCAGACGAAGCTCAAAAGATTATGAATAACGAAACTCATATGTCTTTACCTTTCACGTTTGACAATCCTGCAAACGAGCCAAACGTTGACTCTTGGTCAATTTTTGAAAAGACAATGTACGAATTCTCTAAAAAGTATACTACCGTAGGTTTAGTTGACGGCAGAAGAAGCTTAGTATTTACTGCTGGTGGCGCTGGTGACTTTGGTTACGTTAACTTCGTAGGTGAATTAAGCCAACAACAAGGTGCTAAAACAGCTGAACAAGTATGGGCTGAAATAGTTGAAGTTTTCAATACAAACTGGAGTTCTTATACAAGTAGATAAGGCGAAAATATAAAAGACAAAGAGGATTTTTATGAAAAAATCATTTATAAAAAAAGGGCTTTGCTTTTTAATAGGGCTATGCTTTTGCTTAAGCGTATTTGCTATTCCTTCTACGGTTGTAAAGGCGGGTAAATCAGAGCAAAAGGTAGTTAGCGAAGATATGTATGGTGAAGAACTTTCAAATCAAAAATGGTTCAGAACTAACGATATATCTCACGAGCAAGGCAAAATTGTTTTTGAAAAATCAAAAACTGACGCTTCAAGCAAAATCGTAAGCGTTATTTTGGCTAGCGATTTAAGAGCAATGGGCATTGATTCGTCTTTAAACGGAACGGTAACCTATAAGTTTACCGACTCCTTAGACGGAGAGTTTTATACGGCTTTTGGTTTAGAAAGACCTTATTCAGAAATTAACACTGCTTCTGCTATTTGCTTTTTTGATAATAACGGCAAAGTGGGCGTTAAAGTTGTTAATTTTAGCGGTGAAGTTGGCGACGTATACGTTGCTCAAACTAGCTATGCATACGGCGAAGAAATCGTGGTTGATTTTAACGTTTATGCAGTTGGTAGTTTATATTTAGCAATCAACGGCGTTAGCCTTATCAATCACGACAACGCTATTAAAGTAAACGGCATGGGATATTTTGGTTTTGGTCAAAGTGCAGGCTCTTCAGTTGAAATTTACAACGCTGAAGTTAGATCTGCTTCTTACGATACACCAACAAACGCAAATATCGACGAAACTTTCTCTGACGGTTTTAATAACATCCTTTTATATTCAGAAGGTGGCGGTAGTGGCTATTTCACCCCTGAAAAAGTTGTTTGTGAAGATGGTGTTTTAAAGTTTACAAACGTTACTGTAACAGGCTTTATAACTACTAGACACGAGTTTTCTAACTTTACCATGACTTACGATATACCACATATTCAAAGGGTTGCCGAAAAAGATAGCGACGGAAACGTTATTATCCCTGCAACTAACTGGATGGGTATTTCTATTGGTTGTTCAACTATGAAAGCTAGTTCAGCTATAGCAGTTGCTCAATCGTTATTCTTCTATATGATGCCTGTATACGACGTAAATACCGGCAAAGCAACTAATATGAGTTGCGTGCTTTTAAGCAATTATAATATCGTTAAAACTGCTACAATAGGCGATGAGCACAACTTCTTTAATCCTGAACACGCTATCGACGTTGAAGGAAAGGAAAGAGTTGTAAACATTAAGGTAAATATGTTAGACGGTATTTTACAAGTTTATGCAAAATACGCTGACGAGCCTGTTGGTAAGTATTTTAAGATTATTGAATACAATTTGGGATATACACCACTTGGTTATCTTCAAATTTGGGGTTATGGCGACGATTTTAGTTACGTTCAAAATAACATGGCAAACGGAAGAGAGTCTTATTGTGCAAATTTCTGGATTGATAACCTTAAGATAGAAAACAAAGATGCTCAAGCTAACACATTTGAAGCTGGTTTTGTATCTAGCAAATTCCCTCATCAAGAAGACTACGTTTACGTAGATATGTGGGATAATCGTATGGATACGCTTTATAGCGCAGGCGTACCGGTAGAAGAAAACACAAGTAGTGAAGGTTGTGGTGCAAGTGTTGGCGCAGTTCCATTTATGCTTTTAGGTCTTTTAGGCGGGGTTGTGGCTATCGCTAAAAGGAGGAAAGACGTATGAAAAAAGGTTTAAGTCTTATTCTTGCTCTCTTTATTTGTGGAGCAACAGCATCTTGTGGCGGAACTTCTAGTAACGTTCAAACAGAAGAGCCTGTTTTAGAGTACGATAACGTATATCCAGAAAGAAGAGTAGATTCTTTTTCTTTTGATATTATCGGTGGACAAAACGTTATGCCAATTGGCGTATACTACGGACCACATACGCCTAGCGTTTCTAAAGACGGAAACGATATGCCTAACTTTTCTGACGAATATTACGTTAAACTTTTAGCAGATGCAGGTGTAAACTTGTTTACTTACTGCCCAGAAAGTTATCCTCAAGCAAGAGAAAGTATTAAAAAGGTTTTATCGCTTGCTGAAAAATATAAAATTGGTTACTATGTAAACGACTACTACGTAGTAAGTATGACTCACGGTGTTTCAGATTTTTCTGCAAGTCTTTTAAAAGAAAGAACAGAAGAGTTTACTTCCTATGAATCGTTTGTAGGTTTCTATTCAAAAGACGAGCCTTACTATGAACAACTCGAATACATTGGCAAGGTTAACGAGTCTTTAAACGAGCAGTTCGACAATAAGTATTCTACTTACGTAAATATGCTTCCTAGATGGGAAGAACGCCCTTTAAAGTATACTTCTGGCGATATTGATATCGAATACGAAGAATACGTTGGTAGATATTATAGAGAAGGTAATGGTAAATATATCTCTTGGGACCACTACGTTTGGGACTTTAAGAGTTATAAGGGCTATTTCAATAATATGGCTATTATCAAGAGAATGTCTGAAGAGTACGGAATTCCTTATTGGTCGTTCATTCAAGCTGGTGGACAATGGAACGATGCTATGATAGAGTTTGAGTCTTTACCAGAGCCATATCCAACAGAAGGTCAACTTTTCTGGAACGTAAACACATCACTTGCATGTGGCGCTAAGGGTATACAGTATTTCTTAGCATTCCAACCTATTTACTTTGCGTATGCGCCTAACGGTACTTACGACTTTACAAGAAACGGTCTTATCGGTGCAAACGGAAATATCAATAGATGGTATTATTACGTTCAAAAAGCAAACGTTCAAATTTCTGCTATCGACGAAATTTTAATGAATTCTTATAACGTTGGTATTATTGCGTCAGACTCTATTAGAGCAGAGTTAGGAAATAACACGATGTTCTTAGAATCTAACGAATTCCACCAACTTAAAGGTATTCGAGGTAACGCTTTCGTAGGTTGTTTTGAGTATAACGGTAAAACTGTTTTATACGTTGTAAACTACGCTCATAATAAAGCTGACGACGTTATTCTTGATTTTAACGATAAGCACGATTTAACGATTATCCAAAGGGGTAAAACCTATAACGAAACTGAACGTCACTTAGGTATTCATTTAGAAGCTGGTGAAGGCGTTTTAGTAATGGTTGACTGAAATTAAATAATTTATTATAATGAAAGCCCCTATAGTTAAAGATATACTTTAACTATAGGGGCAATAAAAATAAATGGTTGTATTTTTTGCCGTTTAACTTGGTTTAGAATTCTTTTTTCGATATGCTTTTGGAGTATCATTTGTATATTGTTTGAATACTTGATTAAATCGGTAAGGATATGGGTAGCCGACTTCTTCGGCAATCTGTGCAATATTCATTTTTGTTGTAGACAAATAAACTTTTGCAAGAATATACGTTTTTGCGTTAAATATTCAATCATGGTAACGCCGATATATTTTTTAAAAACACGGCTAACGTAGATATAATTATAATTGATGTCAGCCATTGCACTTTGAATACCTGCTTTGATGTGAATAGGGTCGTTTAAATTTGCAAGAAGAGTTTGAAACCATCTTGGATAAGGAGGTTTTTCTTCTTGGTCTGAAAGATAAAGAAAGCCTAATATATGCGCGACGAAACTATTGATGAGAAACGGTTTATATTTTTCAACGCTCGGCGACATATATTTGATGAAATTTAACAGCTTTTCAAGATATTCAATTTGTGTCGAATCAATTTGTATATGAGGAGGGGAAATACTGCGACTTATTTCATCTAAAAGGGTAGGGCTAACGTAATGGCAAGCTGTTTCAAACAGTTCTTTTGAGAAAATAATATCTCTATGCGTACATTCGCCCGTTCTCTT
>JAFVSF010000108.1 GCA_017503885.1 Clostridia bacterium | reverse complement strand
CGATTTACCAGAGCCAGATTTACCGATTATCATACCATTAGAGTTTTGATATAAATTACCACGTTTCCAAAGGTTAAATATAAACGGATAATGGTTTGTTTTATTCTCGCCAAGCATAATACCACCTTTGTCCATAACAAACGTTCTTACGAACGGAAATGATGCTGCTAAACTTGAACTGTTAATTCCTCGTTCATAGTTTTTAAGCGTAGATAATGGCGAAATATTAGCCGACTTAAAGCCTTCTAGTTGTAATCCATATAAAGTTGACGGCTTAAAATTACCCGTTAAAATAGAACGTCGAACAGCCTTTTTGTAGTTGTTATCATTTAGGTAGTTGTATGCGGTAATTGTAAGGGTTACGTCAAGCAATGATTCGTTTTCCGTTTGCAAACTATCAAGTAGCGTGTGCATTGTTTCTCGGTGGGTTTCAGCACTATTCGCTTCGCTTGCCTTTTCCGATAAAATTTGTTTGGTTTCCATATCCCCAATACATTTATCAATTCTTTTGATTGCTTTGAATTTATCTACGGGTTTAATGTGCATTACAACCTTTGTGTTTGGAATATTAAACAAGTCTGCTCCCCAAGCGTTTTTAACCCTTAAAGGATAATCAGCTACGCAGAATACCGACGCTTCGGTATTATCTATAAAATACTTGTTTGACTTAAACTCAATTTTTTCTGGTTTAATCCAATTCATAAGTTCTTCATTTTTCACGTCTTTTACTTCACGCTCATCAAAATTTCTTGAAAAACTGTATTTAAGAAATACTGCCGTTTCTCGCTTTGTAAGCAGTTTTGTGTTTAATCCACACTTATTCATTTCTGAAGCAATATTAACCGCTAGATTGTCTAAATCCAGCTCATTTTTACCATAAACGACTATGTAATAATCCGAAAGATATTTTTTGCGAACGTTGTTTAATCTGTCAATCCTATCAATGCGTTCACGAAGAATATTTGTTTTAATACTCTTTATTTCTTCCGCCTCAAAACTTTCTTTTATATCCGCAAGTTTTTCAAAAAGCTCCGCCGAAAAATCATCAAGTTTAACGGGACGGTCTATTTTGACAATATCGGCAGACTGCATACCGTCTAAAAGCTTCAAAGCATTTGCAAAGTAGTTTATATCAATATTTTGCTGAACTACGTCTTCTATGCCGAAATTCTTCTGTCCTATTTTAACAACACGACCATACGAGTTTTGATACTCTATCGTTCCATTGTCTTTAATGCCTTTAATACCCACCAAAACGTTAATATTTTCCTTATCTTTATTAGCTTTCTTTGTGTATTGCTTTTTGGAAAATATAAATCGTAAATTCTCCGCTATGTATGAATAAAATATCCCGTCCGCCGTAGGCATAAACATAACCACCGATATTACACCAAGTATAATTGCTAGTGCCCAGTTACCCGCTGTTATTGATAAAAATACTATCGAAAACACAACGAGTGCGATTAGTATATCTTTCATTGAATAACATTTCCATACGGTATTTTTAACTTTTACTTTTTTAGGAATTATTCTCATTCTTCACCTCCTGTTTGTTCTTCCGAATCAGTTTCCTCTACTGAGCTTTCTTCGGGGCTTTCAGTATAAACCTCTCCGCCAGTATTTTCTTCGGCACTCTCGCCAGAGTCGCTCTCGCTAGAACTAGTGTCACTCGAACTTTCAGTATCAGTATTTTGTTCAGGTTCATTATTGTTTGAACTATTATCAGAGTAAGCTTGACTTTCGCCTTCTCCCTCCGTAGCTTCACTACCGCCACCACTATCAGGTTCTACGTATCTATCCGAAGGATCGTCGTCGCCACCGCTACTACTGTTTTTACTTCCGCTCTTTTTCTTAATTGCACCTACTGCTTTTTTACCAATACCAACAGTACCTTTTACCATTTTTGCAGCAGCACCAAAAGTTAAAGCACTTGCAATTCTGCCACCGTAAAACGCACTTCTTAAGAAACTTCCGCCAGCATGCATATCTTCGGCTTGTCCAAATAATCTAGCAAACAGCATTTGTCCTGCGGGTATAATCATACATCCGCCTATTATCATAAAAATCTTAAAAATCGAATTACCAAAACCGCTTATCCCCGGTATTGTCATTTTTGTAATTATAGGTAATAATAAAATAAAAATATTTACTGAAAAAACGCTACCGTAAGCAATTAGAATTTTTGAAACAAAAGTTTCTCTCCAAGTCTTAAACCTCGCACCGTCATCCAAAGATATTGTTGACGTTGAAAGTGGCATTACTATGTACATAAATATAATTTCATAAACACGTTTTGCAAGATTTAATATTGCGATAATTAGCGATATCATTACACCTATCGAAGCAATTAACGCTGGCAAATACATAAAACTATTTGGGTCTACCATACCGTTACATTTCCAACTTGTTGGCCAAATACCAAATAACGTTGCATTATAATCCCCAAAAATATCGTAAACAGATAAACTCGTAACGTTTATTTCCGAAATAGAATATCCATTTACCCATTTACCTACACAAGCTTCAAATATCATGTTTGATAACTTTGTCGTATTTCCTATCTCAAAAATTTCTGAAATCAATCGCAACGTTGAATTAGATATTAAAATACCTAAAAACACTACTGCCACCATAGCCATTGTACCGAGCAAGGAAAGTAAAAGTTTACCTACTATACTTGATACATTTCTGTTGTTGGAAATCATATTTTTTATAAACGCTACTATTGCAAAAATACAAGATAGTCCTATTGCTAAAATAAAGATACACCAAAAAATTATTGCTACGGTAGAATCGCCCGCCAGAGCGTCAATAATGTTCACTCGTTCACCATTTAGCATAACGTCCGTTACCCCTGATATACCAGAGAACAATTCCATTAGTCCGTCTATTAGTCCTAAAAGCCATAAAAATAGAAGTAATACTAATTCTTGAAAAAATATAATCATTATTTACCTCCTACCACGTAATCCAATGCGATAATCCTGTTATAAGTAAAGGACAAGAAATAGCTATTACCGCCATTACTATTACCCCTATAATCAAGTGTTTCACCATAGCCATTGAATTTATTTTTTCTTCGTTTT
This sequence comes from Clostridia bacterium, assembly GCA_017503885.1. Lineage (GTDB taxonomy): Bacteria > Bacillota > Clostridia > Christensenellales > Borkfalkiaceae > UBA10281. The sequence goes on along the minus strand of JAFVSF010000108.1, from coordinate 623 downwards.
TCTTTGCAATGCATATCCTAATTCCTATATACGAAGCCCAAACTATAACAACAGAGCCTAAAGTTATTAAAAGATAAACCCAAACCGAATCAACAAGTTCTTCTAGTTTATCTATAATTGTTTCAAAACTTTCTTCCATACTGACGACACTATTTGTCTTTTGCAAAAGTTCTTCCATTGTCATTTCGCTAGCATCAAGAGTTTCATAAGCCGCAAAAACAGGTTCTGCATAAGCAATATTTCCAGCACTATCTTTAACGTAAAGGACAAAAGTCATAGTCAAAGAAACGTTCTTTTCGTAAATTTGTGCTAATCCTAGATTTATACCATACCCATTTTCTTCTTCAATTTTATTTGATACAGTAACATTTAATATGGTCAAGTTTTGTTCTTCAGCCTTTTTAATGTAATCGCTATTAATTCCAAACCGTTCAGAATACAATTTTGGGAATATAACCGCACCGTATGTGTATGCAGGATTATATGAGTCTTTAGATATATAAAAGCAAGCGACCATATACTTTCCGTTTTTAGAGTTCTCACCTTTCCTAAAAGTTATAAAAGAACTTTTATCCATTATTTGTTGTAATTCTATATTAGTTTCCGTCTGCGTATCCGCTTTT
>JAFVSF010000107.1 GCA_017503885.1 Clostridia bacterium | reverse complement strand
ACTTCGCAATACTAGTCTTTTTACGGCTTTTTGCAATTCCGATTACCAACAAGGTAATTCCCTTGCAAAAATCTCGCAAAAATCCCGTCTTGCTCGTATCTAACCCTTTAAATTTAATCAGTCATACGTTGTGACATAGCCTTTATTTTTTAAATTGATTAAAAGCATTGAATATACTTTTCTTTTTTACAAACGTGTGCTATAATTTTATAAATATCAAATTAAGGAGAAACGGTAAGTGAAAGCACTTGTTAAAAAATTTCCTACGGTAGGGCTTTGGATGGAGGAAGTCGCAGAACCCATTACCGGTATAAACGACGTTAAAATTAAGATTCATAAAACTGCTATTTGTGGTACTGATTTACATATTTACAATTGGAACGATTGGGCACAAAAAACAATTAAAACACCGATGACTATTGGGCACGAATACGTTGGAGAAATAGTTGAGGTGGGTAAAAACGTCACAAATTGGAAGATAGGAGATATAGTTTCGGGTGAAGGTCATATAGTCTGTGGAAAGTGCAGAAACTGCCTTTCTGGTCATGGACATCTTTGCAAAGAAACCGTGGGTGTAGGTGTTAATAGAGACGGTGCATTTGCAGAGTACTTAGTTATTCCTCAACAAAACGTTAGAAGATGCGAGAGAGATATTCCCGAAGAAATGTATTCTATTTTCGATCCATTTGGCAATGCCGTACATACGGCACTTTCTTTTAACGTAGTAGGCGAGGACGTTTTAGTAACGGGAGCAGGTCCAATAGGAATTATGGGTGCTGTTGTTGCAAAATTTGCTGGTGCTAGACACGTTGTTATAACAGATATTAATGATGCTAGACTTGAACTTGCAAAAGAACTTGGTATAAAGCATACTGTAAATACGGCAAAAGAAAGTTTAGATAAAGTTAAAAACACATTGAATATACGTGAAGGATTTGACGTCGGTCTTGAAATGTCAGGTAGTGAAGTTGCTTTAAACACTATGATTGATAATATGATTAATGGTGGTAGAATTGCTCTTTTAGGTCTTTTAAAGAGTGATGCAAAGGTCGATTGGAACAAAATTATTTTTGATGGTCTTACAATTACAGGCATTTACGGAAGAGAAATGAACGAAACTTGGTATAAAATGTCTGCAATGCTCCAAGGTGGTTTAGATATTTCAAAAATAATAACTCATAGATTTGACGTTAGAGATTTTGAAGCTGGTTTTGAAGCAATGAACAGTGGAAAATCTGGTAAAGTTATTCTTGATTGGACAAAATTAAACGGGTGAAAAAATGAAGAGTGCATTAAAATATTTTGAGGAAATTTGCCAAACGATAGATAAAGAAGGTTTGACAAAAAATGAAAAGGTTATAACTTCGCCACAAGGAGCGAAAGTACATCTTGCAGATGGCAGAACAGTTATCAATATGTGTGCAAACAACTATCTTGGACTTGGAAACAACCCAGAGATTATAGAAACTGCTAAAAAAAGTTACGATGAATTTGGCTATGGGCTATCTTCAGTTAGATTTATTTGTGGTACGCAATCTGTTCATAAAAAGTTGGAAAAGAAGTTAAGTGAGTTTTTAAGAACTGATGATAGTATCTTATATTCTTCGTGTTTTGATGCAAATGGTGGGCTTTTTGAGACGCTTTTAACAGACCAAGATGCTGTTATAAGCGATGAGTTAAACCATGCTAGCATAATTGATGGTATTAGACTTTGCAAAGCAAAGAAATTTAGATACAAAAACAATGATATGCAAGATCTTAGAGCAAAACTTGAAGAGGCAAAGGATGCAAGAATTAAACTTATTGCAACTGACGGTGTTTTCTCTATGGATGGTATAGTTGCAAATCTTAAAGAAATTTGTGATTTAGCCGACGAATATGATGCTCTTGTAATGGTTGACGATAGCCACTCTTCTGGATTTATGGGTGCAACTGGCAGCGGAACTGCCGAGCATTGTGGAGTTGAGGGTAGAGTTGACGTTATAACTGGTACTTTTGGTAAGGCACTTGGTGGTGCATCTGGTGGTTTTACTTCTGGTAGAAAAGAAATTATAAATCTTCTTCGCCAACGTTCTAGACCATATCTTTTCTCAAATACGCTTGCTCCTGCCGTTGCGAGTGGTTCTATAAAAGTATTAGATATAATACAAAACGACCTTTCAATAAGAGAAAAACTCTTTGAAAATACAAGACTTTTTGCTGAAAAAATCAAGGAAATTGGTCTTGACGTTTTAGATAACGGTACGCCTATTATTCCTGTGATGCTATATGATGAGCATAAGGCTGTAGAAATGGCTAAAAGAATGATGGATAAAGGTGTTTACGTTGTGGCGTTTTCTTATCCAGTTGTCCCAAGGGGCAAGGCAAGAATAAGAACTCAAATGTCTGCAGCTCTTGAAAAAGAGGATATTCTATACATTGTTGAATGTTTTAAACAAGTAAAAGAAGAAATGGGCATTTAACCTATTTATTATGATTTTTAACTACAAAAGAAGAGATTTTCTTTGCAAAATATTATTTTTAGTGTTGATTACGACTGTTTTGCTTGCGTTTATATGCAGTTGTACAGGAAGAGCAAATACTACAAGTCAAACTTTGATTTTTAATTCTGAAAGCAAGGAAACACTAGATAGTTATAGCGAAGAAAAAGAAAGTTTAATAAGTGTAGAAACCGAACTCGAAACTGATACGGAAAGCGAAATTGAAACAATTAGCGAAAGTGAGAGTGAAATTTCGCAAGAGAGCGAGTTTAATCAAGAATCTGAAAGGGAGCAGGCTAGTGAAAGTGAGGTTGAAGTGGATAGCGAGTCGACTGAAGAGAGTTTTCCTACTAGCGAAAATGAACTCGGCAGTGAATTTGAGTCTGAAATAGAGAGTGAATCCATAGAAGATAGTATTACTGAAAGTGAAGAGATAGAGGTTTTTGTTGTTACTTTTCAAGTTGATAATGGCGAAGAGATAGAAAATCAATTTATTGAAGAAGGTAATTTAGCCGTTTGCCCTCCAATACCTACGAAAAACGGGTACGTTTTTATGGGATGGTACATAAACGACGAAATATTTGACTTTTCAACGCCTATTGAATTTAGTTTTGAATTAGTTGCTAGGTGGGAAGAAATAAAACCAATAGGAAGTTT
>JAFVSF010000106.1 GCA_017503885.1 Clostridia bacterium | reverse complement strand
CGTTTAAAGCCCCTAGAAGCCCTAATTCACCCTCTTCATCACCACTTACAACGTCTACGTTTAAACCAACTGCATTTTTTACAGCACGGACAAAATCATTTCCATTGCTAGCACTTCTCACTGCTTCGGTTGCAAATGATAAAATCTCCTCTGCTCCAATAGAAATTAAGCGATAGGTAAAATCCTTTATTGCCTCTACACTTCTGTCTAAAGCAACTTCGCTAATACTTCCCGTCGATGCAAGACCTTCGCCCAATCTTGTCATAGCGATATTTTTATATAAAATTTTTCCGTCCGAGTATAAAATTGCCCGAACGGAATTAGAACCGATGTCAATTACACCGAATTTTTTATTTTTTATCATCTTTCTCTTTGTCTTTTTTATACACGTAATCGAGCTGGCGAGCACGCTCTTCTATCTTCCATTCCTGTTGCCAAAGTTCAACGCCCTCTTTAGCGTTTGCAATCTCTTGCTCTAGCCTAGTTTTTTCGACTACGAGTGCGTTTTTTTGCTTGGTTTTTACACCGATGGCGATAAGTTGATAAGCAAGAACTACGATTAAAACGAATAGCATTACTACCGATAACGCCGTACCTGCCGATATTAACCTTTGTTTCTTTTCTTCCGTCACGGTTTTTCCTCCGAATAAAACTAACAGTTTTATTATACACTAGAAAAAACACTTTTGCAAGCGTTTTGTGAAAACTTTTATTTTCAAGAATAAACCCGAAAACAACACCGATAAACATATATGCTCTAAAATTGGGAAAAGCAAATCTCAAACTCAAATCAAGATAGATTAAAAATGGAACGACAGCAAAAACAACGTCTATTATACACCTTACAAATTTGTTTTTTACCATTGCTTTTAAAAGGCTAATCGGCTCGTAAACAAAGGCAGTTAAAATACCCATAAAAATCGACTGTAAAAAATAGTAAAACTGATTTTCAGAAACGAACATTAGCCAAATATTTTTTTAATTTTTTGTTTTGCAGAATTTAAGTATCTAACGGCATAAATTACCCCCACGACACGCAATTCCCCCGTCTGTTTGTTAAAGGCGTTTATCTTTAAATTTTCACCCAGCACAAACACTCTTTCTCCAGATATAAGACGTATTTTAACATCTTTTTCGTTAAAGGCAATAACCTCACCGACACAACTTGCAACAAAGCCTTGACCTTGTTCTATTTGCAATGTATGTTTTTTATTTTGTTCCATAAAAAAACGCCTCGCATTATGCTAGTATACATTATGCCAAGCGTTTAATTTTTATTACTTTATAGTTTTTGGTCTCCCATTTTTATCCAGCCTTTTTTTCTAAAAATTTCAGAAGTTATAAGGCAAATTACGGCTGGCAACACAATCATTAAAAGACTTATACCTAACGCTATTAACCAAGGGCTTAAACCGACACTAGCGTCTATAACGCCAAATATACCAACCAATCCACTTGTGCCCATACCACCACCAGTAGCCGTACATTTTAGTTTGAAAACACAAGTAGAAATTGGGCCTAAAATTGCACTTGCAATAATTTCTGGTAGCATAATAATCGGCTTTCTCATTATGTTTGGAATTTGCAACATACTCGTTCCAACGCCTTGCGAAACAAGACCAGAAATTCCGTTTTCTCTAAACGACGCAACTGCAAATCCTATCATATGGCAAGAACAGCCTACAACTGCCGCCCCACCTGCTAAAAGCATTGCATCGAGAATGCCGATTGCGCCGTCAGTGAGGTTTTCTGCCGCTAAAACGGTAGTGGGCATAGCCGCAGTGTCGGGCTTGCCGCTAAAGAGTGAGCGTGCGGTTTCCAAAGCCTTGTTGGCCTCTTCCT
>JAFVSF010000105.1 GCA_017503885.1 Clostridia bacterium | reverse complement strand
ACTAGCCCTAAGATCAAAAATAGAGGAATTTCGCCACCATGCGAGTAATTTACGGGGTTAAAACTCAATCCTAGCCCCCAAAAAACTGCCGTGACTAAACCACCAAACGAAAACGTAAAGAATAAAAACAGATTAAAGCATTTGAAATACTCCCTTATGTTTTTAAACGTGCCACTTACAAAAACCATTATAAGCCCTAGAAAAATTTTTAAAATAAAATTAACGAGCAGAGAAAGTTTTAACAGTGGATTTATCACAGCAAAAATTGCACCTAAAAGCGAAGCCATTATCAGCCACTTTTTTTGCGTTGATAATTTTAGACTTTTTCTCGCAAGAGTAATTAATGCGTAATCAATTATAAAATTATCTAAAAAGACGTACTCTACGTAAACGACCATAAAATCATTTTACAACTTAATTAAAATCGTTTTAAAGAGTATTTTGTTTTATTTAGATAACTTTTGTCGCAAAGCACCTTTTCGCTTTAAAGTTTAATAAAAACACGCCTATAAGTCGATTATTGACGTTTTGCCCCCATTTATTTCAATAATAAACAAACAAAAAAAGCACCCTAAAGTCGAGCCCCTTCAAGGGATTCGGCTTTAGAATGCCATTTTACAAATAGTAATATTTTATAAGATTTCCAAGTTCTTTTTAAAGATTCTTCTAAAATCAAACGAAGCAGAAAGAGCGTCTTTTATTTCAAGTGATGCGTCGCCTTCAACTTCTGTTTTCATTATTACAGAATCACCCAAAACGTCACAGTTAATAGTTTGAACACAAGACGACATACTTCTATCCAAACTCTCTGCTATGCGGAGCATAATACCGAGTTTTCTTATAGAATCAACGTCTTCCTCACCGATATACGCCTTATATCTAGCCAAATCGCTCATAGAAAAATCGTCGCCCTTGTAAACCGACGCTACTAAAGACGCCATAACTATTTCTCTACTTGTCATACCGTATATGCTTACATTTTGTATAATGTAAGCCGTATGCTTTTGATAATCGTAATACTTAATTGACGTTCCCGCATCGTGGAGCATTGCAACCACTTTCAATATCTTAAGATATTGTCTTGGGAATTTATGTAATACTCTAAGTTGACGGAAAAGTTGAACTGAAAGATTTACAACGTGTTCTACGTGTTTAGCGTTGCAGTCGTAATATCTAATGAGTGTTTGTAAACTATAAGATAAAACGTCTGATATAGGCTTTTCAATAGTGATAGGCATTGCGTAATTAAACATAATACCTTCTCTAAGTCCACAACCAGAAATAGTCATTTGGTCAAAGTTCATATACTTAACGAAACTATTTAAAGCTGCGAGTGCTGAAGGAAGAATATCTGCTCTTGCTGAAGAAACGCCTTTAATTCTCTTTTTCTTATCAAGGTCGAGAACTTTAAGCATATTGTAAATACCGTCGAACTCTTCTGCGTCGATACGATAGTTATGTACAGTGTTTAACGGACTCTTTTTCATCATTTTGCTTATCTTGCAAAGACTTCTTGCTGAGCCACCTACGCAAATCAACTGAGTTTCTGGCTCAACTTCTTTAAGCCACTCTATTCTCTTTAACTGTTCAGTGAAAAATTCTTCTATCTTTAAAGCCTGCTCTTCTGGAGATAACCCGTCCCCAGCGAAAAGTTCGGTCAAGGTAACTGCACCGAAAGGAAGAGTCTCGTAATTTAACAAGTTCTTTCTATTGTATCTAACGATTTTTGTACTGCCACCACCTATTTCAAAGATAATACCCCTTGGTATATCCATAGTGTTGATGACACCTTTATAAACGTACATTGCCTCTTCTTCAGCAGTTAAAACACGAAGTTTTATACCACAGGTAGTTGCAACCTCGTCTAAAAAACTCCTTTGGTTTTTAGCACGTCTTACGGCTGCTGTTGCAACAGCAATGATTTTTTCTATACCGTGAGCATCGCAAAGCTTTCTAAACATCCTTAACGTTTTAAGTGTTTCGGTAATTCTTTGAGGCTTTAAAAAACCGTCCCTTTCCATATCCTTACCAAGCCTTACGCTCTCCTTAATTTGGTCAATAACGATAAAATGACCGTCGCCGAGCATCTCTACGATAACTAATCTGGCAGTATTCGAGCCTAAATCAATAATTCCTATTTTTTCCAACTTAGATACCTCTTTAACTAAAATTTACATAATAACACATTATAATTAACGCAAATATAATAACACAAATAGTCAATTTTGAAAAGACCCTTTTCGCCTTTTTGTGCATTTATCTATCTTTATTGTGCATTTTGCTCTCTTAATAATAAGCGTATTAGATTATATAATAATTCGGCTAAATTTTCAAGCCGTTTTCGTAAATTTTACACAGTTTTCACTTTTGCTGTTTTTCTTTGATTTTTTCTGCAATTTTGTCTGAAAAAAACTGCATTATAGAAAGGGCAATTAAAAAACCACCGAAAAATCTTTTTAACAAACTACCTTTAACAACCAAAGCCAACAAACTGCCCGAAAGAGAACACGCAGAGGCTGGTAAAATAATCCACAGTAGCCCCTCTTTTTCTACACGCTTATTTTTAACGTGAATAATTAACGAAACTATAGCCATAGGAATAAACGCCACTAGGTTTATTGCCTGGGCACTAATTTGATCAACCTTAAAAAACACGGTTAAAAGAGGAATTAAAATTGCACCTCCACCCATGCCCATTCCACCTAAAACCCCAGCCATAACACCGACAACTGCCAAAAATAGAATTTTTACCATAATTAAAACACCATTGATTTTACGCCTGCCACGAGCATTACTATTGCAAACACTTTCGTCAGCCATTTTGCACTTATTTTTCCAAGTAGCCACGCCCCGATTACGCCACCTATTACGACGCCTACGCCAGTAGGAACGCCAATGGCAAAATTAAATTTTCCACTTGTGAAATAAATAAAAGCACTTATAAGAGTTATGGGTAAAATAACGGCGAGTGCCGTTGCGTGTGCCTTTTTCGCTTGCACTTGCAATAAAAAAGTCATCAATGGCACTACTATCATACCACCTCCACCACCAAAAAAACCATTTGCAAGCCCCGTCAACGCACCTGTTAACGCAAGATAGACTTTTTCTTTAAGATCCTTAGTCATAAAACCCCCAATTTGCCTTTTCTTTAGACTTTAGTATTGCCTTTTGCTCCTTTTTATATGCGTGTGCGTAAAAATACTCTTTTATTTATAAAAAAATAGAAATATATGCCTTAAAAAAATTGCATTTGCCAGAAAAATATTGTATAATGTAAAGGATTAAAAATTCACATTTGTGCAAAAGGTGACTTATGAACAAAATCGAAAACAAATTTAACTTTAAAACATTTATTATGTTTTTAACCGTGCTCGTTCTTTCACTTTCTATGGTGCTTGCAACGGCATGTAGTAAAGGTGGACAAACTTCCACTTCAACTTCTACTTCGACTAATAGTAACTCTACTAGCGAGTCTGAGTCAGAAGAAGCCTTAGACGACGAGCAACTTTTTGCTAACGGCGACTTTGAGCATCCTACTAACAAGCATCCAAGCAAAGAGCCTATCACTTTAAGTAGTTCTTCTACTAAGTGGACTGGCAGTGTAGACGGCGAGGTTGGCTTCCAAGTTAGTTCTTCTAACGTAAAGAGAGGTATTATCGACGTTGAAGAAGAAGCTTACGGCAAACTCAACACTACTTATAACACAGTTGAAAATCCAGGTACGCCAGTAACGAAAGGCGTTATCGTAGACGATCCTTCGACTGAAGACGTTAACGAGGCTGGTATGGTAGACGGTGCTAATAGAGCTGGAACTAAAGTATTGATGCTTCAAAACAAAGAGCTTGCTGCACAATTCGTAACATCTTCAACTTCTCTTAAAGTTCCTGCTGGCGAATACGGAAAGCTTACAGTTTGGGTATACACTGGCGACCTTACTAGAAACTACGGTTCTACTGCCGGTGCTTATATAAAGGTTAAAAACACTGTTACTAACCCAACCGTTGAAGGTGCTACTTACGATCCACTCGTAATAGAAAATATCGACACTGCTAAAACTTGGGTAGCATACACCATTTACCTTGCTCCAAACACCGTTAAGTCTAGTTCTTACACTTTAATTCTCGGTCTTGGCGAAGGTAACAAGTTCAACTGCGAAAACCACGTTAAAGGTTTTGCTTACTTTGATAACGTATCTTTTGAACTTATTGATGAAGAAGCTTACCTTGCAGCAACTGCAGATAAGACAGTTAAAGTTGAAACTAGTGCTAGTGAATACTCTTTAACCGACGGTGGTAGAGTTGCTAGCGTAAATAAAACGGTTAAATTCGACCTTACTGAATCTACAACAACTAGTTTCACTCTCGGTGGTAACGGCGAATATCTTGACTACGCAGGTCACACTTTAGTTCACGAAGGTGCAAGCTTTGAAAATAACGTTCTCACTATCGACTTTAGTTCACTTGCTATAGGTTCAGCTTACACTCATACTTCTGACGTATTTACGTTAAATGCTGAAACGTACGTAAGAATTTCTTTCTGGGCTAACATTGACGCTGAAGATTATCAAACAAAAGCAACAATGTCTCTTTACGACGTTGCTAAAGAAAAAGACGTTGCTATTTTTGAAAACGTTTCTACTGAAAAAGACGAAGAAGACGAAAAGGACGACGGTTTTGAAAGATTTACTTTCTACGTTGCTAACAATTTCTTAAGCGAAACAATGCAATATCAATTAAAACTTTCGTTTGGTCCTACTGATGCTAATTCTATTACCGACGTTAAACTTCTTCCTACCGGCGTTGCAACTTTCAAAGATTTTGAAATTGAATACTTAACTAAGGAAAACTACGATATCGTAGACGTTACCTCTGATACGAGAGCTAAAAAATGTTCTCTTATCGGTAACTACGATAGTGATTACGTAGCTCCTGAAGATGAAGAAGATGAAGAAACTAAAGATTCTTACAACGTAAACGTAACTGGTTACGGCAAAGAATTACTTGAAAACGGCAACGTTGTTTCTCTCAACGAACTTTCTAGCACAACCTTAACTCAATCAAAAACAACTGATACAAACAAAGCTTTAATCGGTGTTGTAAACAGCAAATACGCTGATAAATACAATGCAACCGTTGCTGCAGCACTTGGTGGTGCTAAGGCAAAACTCGATGAAATGAGAGTAACCGAAAAAGACACTAACGAACACGTTCAAGCCCTTTTGGTTTACAACGAAACTGGTGCTAACTTCGTTTTAGGTAACGTAATTTCTGTTCCTAAGAACTCTACTTACATGTTCTCTATTAGAGTTTACGTACACGGCGATGCTACTGCATTTGTAAAACTCATTAACATCAACAAAAACGGCGAAGATTTACTCAACTACACTACTACTGTTACTAGCGAAACGTCTAATAAGTTTAGAGATGGTTTTGCAACTGTAACCTTCATCATTACTACCGGTTTTGAAAATTATGACGTAAGACTTAAATTCGGTGTTGAAGGCGACGGCTCTGTTGCATTATTCCAATCTATTCTTCCTGGTTCTTCAAATACAACTTACACTTCTTACGAAGCAATCAATTCTGCTCTTAACGTAAATGACATTTATACGTTTACTAAGAAAGAAATGGCTACAACAACTTATTACTATGCAAACGAATCTCACGCTGGTGATACTAACCTTGCATTAAAAGATGAAAACGGCGTAGTTAGAAAGACTGTAAGCACAAAGAAACAAGTTAACGAAGCAACTGCATCTTTAACAGTAGACACTACAAATACTAAACTCGTTATCTACAACAGATTAAACCTTGACGATAGATATATTATCGAAGCTCCTGAAGTAGAAGAAAGTGCTCCAACCGAGTCAACTGAATCTACAGAAGCTGAAGGCAAACAAAACTACGGATGGCTTCAAGTAACCTCTATCATTATCGCTCTTGCACTTGTTGCAGCATTAGTTGCAGTAGTTGTTAGAAAAGCAACCGAAGGCAAGAATAAGAAGAGAAAGCATACTGAAACTTACTACCAAGGTTACGATAAGAAGAAGTTCTCTAAGAATAACGACGTAGCTGTTCCAGATGAAGACGAAAAAGCAAAAGATTACGATTACGACAATCCAGAAAATAACTAATCGTTAACAAAAAGCGAGAATGCAAAACATTCTCGCTTTTATTTGTTTAATAGAAAAGCACGGAAAAGAGTTGCCCACTTGCAAACTTCTCTCCGTGCTTTTATTTTATAAACTTTGTCTTGCTATAGTAAAAACTTTATTTAGTGGATAATAAAATAGAGGAACTGTAACACACGCACACACCATTTGACTAATGGCAACGGGAATAGACTGTGCCACGTAAATCTTTACGGCAACGGGTGGCAATTTGAGTAACCAAATATTAAAAAAGTTATCGATAAACGTGAAACAACCGGTTAGCACGACCACAACGCACGTCAACAGTACGATTTTTACAAGTTCACGTTTACCACGTATTGCAACGCCTAAAAGCCCAACAACAATGGCGAATAGGTTATAATAAACTAAGTATAACAGTATTACTTGTGGAAAAAAACCAAAGACAAAACAACGCACGAGAGAAAAAGCAATCGCAACTACAACCCCTCTTACAGCACCTAGAACAAGGCAAAAAACGGCAAATATAGCAGTGACAATTTCCACCCCACTAATTGCAGAAAACGCCAACTGCCCACCTATTAACAAGGCTACCGTTATCCCTACGTACGCAATTTCCTTTGCAGATTTAAACATTAAAAACTCTTAAACTCCCACACGTAAATTTTTCCGTCTTTTATAGGTAAAGACTCTGCCCCTAGCACTGCCGAAAAATATGTAACACCATCAACCGACACAGTCCCCCACGCTTCGTTAGAAAGTTCTACGTCGTTAGAATAAAGCATCCAACACTTCGTCCAATCGGCAGGATTTTCTTGCCCATTGATTGAATTTACCATACCATCTTTAGAAAGAGTAAATTCTAACGCTCCGTCGTTTTTAAGTGCTGTCATATAGTCGACAAGCACAGTATTTTCATCAAGCTTAAAATAGTCGCTATCAACGGTGATTATAACCATATTATCAACTATTTTCACGTTTTCTTTTGCAAGTGCAGAATTGTTTGAAGAAACCTCTTTCTTTTCTCCACACGCAACAAAACTAAACAAACAAAAAGCCGTTAGCAAAATTGCAATTTGTTTTTTTATTGTTTTCATTTTATGCCTCCAAATAAAAAAGTTTGCACCAAATACGACGCAAACCAAAATAAGCGATAGTTACTATCGCTTGCATCTCCGTTTGCCCGAGATTAACTACGACACGGTAGGCTATCCGACTATACGGTAATGGCTGTTGCGACGGATTTACACCGTTCTTCCCCTACTCTCTGCCACGAAAACGTGACAACTCGCATCTGTATTAACAATGGTATTATTATAATAATTTTGCAAACTTTTGTCAAGCGTTACAACTAGTTAGAAAAAACACGACTATCCGTCGCAATGCTCTTCTAAAAGAGGGACTGACAGTCGTGTTTTTGTTACTCTTCAAATTGATAACAGTATTCTGAACTTTGCGTTGGGGGCATTCTATTGCCCTTTTGCACCTGTACAGTGCCAATTTTTTTGCCATTAGAATCTAAAATTGCATAAGTGCCCGTTCTTGGGGCGTTATCTCCAGGATTAAGTTTTGTCATAAATCCACCTCCTGCAATTAGTATTGACAAAAGGTTTAGATTTTATTCAACGCCAAAATCAAGTTCATCTAAAGTCTTTTCAAAAGACGGTAAAATATAGTCGATAAAATACTTGACACAAGCCACATCGCTCTTTTTTAAAGATTTTCCTATGCTTGCCTTTGCTTTTACAAACTCTTTGTTGCCACTTTTAACTTCGTTCACACACTTGATATATGCAGAAATTCTATCTGCACTCTTCATAATTTTATACTCTAAAGACTCCTCATCAGTTAAAAGATATTCCGAATATACTTCTTTGAGTTCTTCTGGTAAATTTCTTAATAATTTTTCACAAGCACGCTTTTCTAACTCTTTATAAGCCGAATTTATTTGACTATTGAAATATTTAATAGGCGTAGGTAAATCGCCCGTTATAACCTCGCCTGCCTCGTGATAAAGTGCAAGACAAACCACCTTATGCACGTCTATAGACGCGCCATACATTTTATTCTCTATCAAAGCCAAGGCATGTGCTATCATAGCAACGTCAAAGCTATGCTCTTTTATATTTTCATCTACCGTAGAACGCATAAGTGCCCAACGTTTTATATAATTCATTCTGCCAAGATAGGCAAAAAAATCGTAATCCATATACCCTCCAAGGAAAAAACAAGCCGCACTTAGTGCGGCTTTATTTATTGTTTTAATTATTTTTTAGTAAGTTTTCCGTCTACTACTGTGTAAACTTTGTTGCTTTCTGCCACTTCAAACACAACGTTATCAGAGCCTTCAAACGCACCCTCGTCGATTTCTACAAGAGAAGCACAAACACGGAAGGTCTTAAGTGAGGCACAAGAACCAAACGAACAATAACCAATCTTTTTAAGTCCACGAGCATTGAGCGAAGTAATCATAGTCTCATAAAAAGCGTAAGAATTGATAACTTCTACACACTCGCCTAACGTAACGCTTGCAAGAACTGAACAACCTTCAAATGCAGATGCCTTAATAGTCGTCTTTCTTGTAGAAACGCCTTGTTGACCTATAGTTAAAACACTGAGTTTAGTACAATAAGCAAAAGCCTCTGCACCAATTATTTCATACCCAGCAGGAATAATAACCTCGGTAATAGTCGTGTTATTTTTAAAAGCACTTTCTTTAACTTCAACAACAGGCTTACCGTTGTATTCGGTTGGAAGTTTTAATTTTTGTGGAAGAGTTGCCCCTTCTTTTGCCTTTATAGCATAAGTGTCGCCTTCTCTTTCAATAAATTCAAAATATTCTGCACCAGTCGCCTCGTAAACCTTGTCTTTTACAACGTTACACGAAATAAGACCAAACATAGATATTATCAATATTAACAATACGGATAAAAATCTTCTCTTCATAGCATACTCCTACGATTATATATATTAATAGTATAGTTCATCTTTGCTTTTTTGTCAATACTTTTAGCAATTATTTGAATATTTCGAATAAAAAAATAATACAACTTTCTTATTTTGTGTTACGTTAAAGAACTTTTGATAAAAACTCTTTTAGTCTTTCTGCCTTAGGATTTGTAAAAAACTCTTCAGGAGGGGCACTTTCTAAAATTTTACCCTCATCTACGAATAAAACCTTTGTAGCAACCTCTCTAGCAAAACCCATTTCATGAGTTACGATAACCATAGTCATACCGTCGTTTGCAAGTTCTTTAATAAGTGCCAAAACCTCGCCGACCATCTCTGGGTCAAGCGCAGAAGTAGGCTCGTCGAAAAGCATAACTTTAGGATTCATAGCAAGGGCTCTAACTATTGCAACTCTTTGCTTTTGCCCACCAGACAACGTCGATGGATATACGTCTTTTTTATCTAACAAACCTATTCTTTTAAGCAACTCGTCTGCTCGTTTAGACGCTTTTTCTTTAATTTCTTTTGCTGTTTCCACTACTGGTATAAGAGGCTTTTTATTTTCCAAACTCTTAAACAAGTTGCTAAACTTTATAAAGAAATTTTTACGTTTAGTCTTTCGTAAATTTTCAAGCCCACACAAAACGGGAACCATTGTTATATTTTCTTTTACGGTTTTATTGTTAAATAGGTTAAAGTGTTGAAATACCATTCCTATATGCCTACGGTGTTTATTTATATCAACCTTAAAATCTGCTATGTTTTCTCCACCGAAATATATTGCTCCACCAGTTGGGTCTTCCAAACAGTTTAAGCACCTAAGCAAGGTACTTTTCCCACTACCAGACGTGCCTACTATAGCAACCCTTTCTCCCTCGTTTACCGTTAAATTTATTCCATCTAAAACCTTTTTATCGCCAAACGTTTTTTCAAGATTAACAACTTCTATCACTTTTTTTAAACCTCTTTTCCATTAATTTAATAAACACACTGACAATACTTACGAGAGCAAGATAGCAAATCGCTAGCACGCAGTAAGGTATAACGTACTCGTACGAGCCACCTGCAATCGACTGAAACGCCTTTGTAATATCTGTAACGGCGATAAAACTTACAACCGACGTTTCTTTTAATAAAGTAATAAATTCGTTGCCCAAGGTAGGTAAAATATTTTTTATCGCTTGTGGAATCACTATTTTAAACATAGTCTTTGGGTAACTAAGTCCAAGTGCCCTACCTGCTTCCATTTGCCCACCGTCTACCGACGTAAGACCACTACGCATAATTTCTGAAACGTACGCACCACTATTCATACCATAGGTAATAACGGCAACTACCACGGCAGGTACTTTCACACCTAATAATGGTAACGCAACGTAATAAATAAGAAGCAACTGAACGACTATTGGCGTACCTCTAAATAACCAAACGTAAAAATCACCGATTGAAGATAAAACCTTTTGAAAGAGATTTTTGTATGGTATTATTTTTACCGTAGCTATTGCAGTTCCTATAATAACACCTATCACTAAACCTAGAATTGCTATAATTAGCGTTGTTTTTAGTCCGTTTAAAACCTCTTCATAACCTTTATACACGAAAAAAGACTTTACAAATTTTTGCCATTTTATTCCTGCGTTTGTATTGTAGTTAGAAAGAACAGCCTTTGCCGTTTCATAGTCTGCAATAACGAAAGAAACGTTGCCGTTAATTAAGTCTTGAACGGCTAACGCATGAGAGGTATACCCCTTAAATGCAAGATTTTCAAAGCCTACAAGCCAATCTCCCGAACCTTTTACGTAGTACTCACCCGTCGTACCACTTTGTGAGCCTACCACCTTGTTTTTAAGCCCAGAAAGCCTTGTCTCAACGTCTTCTAAACTCTTACAATCGTCAAAAGTCGTGTCGGCTGAATTTACTATAATAACTTGCGAAGACGTAAAATAAGGATTGGTAAAATCTACTATATCAAGCCTTTCTTTAGTTACCGAAAGCCCTGCTATTGCTATATCGCAATGAGTATACGTATCATACCCCTCGTTGTCAACGCCCTCTTCCATTTCAACGCCTGCAACAGAAGTAATTATTGCATCAAAATTCATATTTGATAAAACCAATGTTTTACCGAGTTTTTCTGCAAGTTGAACTGCAATTTCAATGTCAATTCCAAAATATTGCGTTCCTACCTTGTATTCAAAAGGTGCAAATTCTGCGTTTGTAGCAACAATAAGTGGATTTTCGACACCATACGCACTGTTTGGAATCGTGTACCCCGTCGTCACGGAATCCATATCTTGATATTTTTGTATTATTGCATCAATATCAATTTGTGTTAATGCCTCGTTAATTTGATTTTTTAGTTCTGTTTTTCCCTTGCCGATTGCTATTGCATAGTTTTCATCAGTCAACTTAACGTCTATAACTTTAAACAAGGCTTTAGTAGATTTTTCACACGAAGTCAGCGTAAATAAACACAATATACTTAAACTTACACTTAACAATAACGTAATTACTTTTTTCATTATTCTATACCTTTAAAAAGCTTCCACAACAGTCGTTGTAGAAGCCATATTTTTACCGTGCATAAGTTTAACATATTATTGCATATAAGTCAAATAATTATACATAATTTACTCATAATTATAAATTATTTTTATATTTTATGCATTATTCAGTTATTATTTGTATATTTATACAGTTTTGCATTCAATTATTCAATCGAGTGTTTATACACCTCTGACTTTGGCAGTTTTCTTTCCTTTGCAACTTGCTTTACGGCATCCATATTGGACATACCTTGTGCTACAAATGTTGCGATGTGGTCTTTTATGCTAAGCGTTAAATTAGGATTTTCTTCGCCCTCGCCACCCTCGACGATTATTACGTATTCTCCTCTTGGAGTTTCTTCCGGATAGCCGTCTTTAAGGTTAAATCTTATAGTTTTTTCGTGAAGTTTAGTAATTTCTTTTACAGCACACGCTTTTCTATCGCCCAAATTAGCGTATAAAACTTCAATAGTTTTTTTAACGTCGTGTGGAGCACAATAGAAAATAAGAGTTGACTTGAGTGCTTTGTAACTAGCTAGTAATTCTTCAACGTCCTTTTTCTTCTCCGGTAAAAAGCCAATAAAACTAAATTTAGAAGCATCCATGCCTGAAAGCAAAAGTGCTGGCACGAAAGCAGTTGCTCCTGGAATAACCGTGTATTCCACGTCGCTTTCTACGAGCATTTTGCATAAAACGTTACCTGGGTCGGATATTACAGGCGTTCCTGCATCCGTTATAAGAGCGACGTTTTTACCCGAATTTAATTCTGCGAGCAACTTTTCGCCTGCTACTTTTTCATTAAATTTATGGTAGGAAACAAGTGGTTTTTTTATTTCATAATGATTAAGAAGTTTAAGCGACGTTCTAGTGTCTTCACACGCTATCACGTCAACCTCTTTTAAAACTTCTAACGCCCTTAAACTTATATCTTTTAAATTACCAACAGGTGTAGATACTAAATATAACATAATCAATTCCTTATAGTTTCTAATACTGTAAGCTGACGGCAAATTCCTTTCACGCCCTCAATTAAGAAAAGGTATGGCTTTTCTTCTTTGCCACTGACTACAAATTGCAATTTGTAAGGTTCTATTTTATTAGCTCTCATTAAACTTAACATATCGGTAAGCCTCTCCACTCTTTGGCACATTGCAAGTCTGCCACCATGCTTAAGTTTTTTAGCTGAAATTTCAATTATTTCTTGAAGAGTAACTGCTATTTCGTGTCTACAAATAGCAATATGCCCTTCGGGATTAGTTCCTCCCGAGTTTTTCTTTTTGTACGGAGGATTACAAAGAATAAGCGAATACTCTCCGTTTTTTTCCTTGCCTATTTCTTGAATAGGCGTATTATAACAAAAAACTTTATCTTGAATCTTGTTATACTCTATACTGCGTGCAAAAGTATCGGCTAAATCTTCTTGTATCTCATAGCCATCAACCCTTTTAACGTCTTTGTTTAGGGCGTAAAAATGCATACCGACAATGCCACTACCTGCACAAAAATCGGCAACAACGTCCCCCTTTTTAAAACTAGCGAATTTTGACAAAAGCACTGCATCGCTAGAAAAACGATAGAGATTTTTATTTTGAATTATTTTAAGACCGTCTATTAAAAGGTCTTCTAAAGTTTCGTTTTCTTTTAATAACATATTTTTACTCTTACAAAATGAGATTTAAAGGTTTATATGCAAGGCAACGTGACGTTGCATCCGTGTTGTCATTTACTCTTATCAAGTGAAATTTAAAGGTGGAGAAACAAGGTAGGCTAGGCTCGCTTTAAAGGATAAGACACGATAGACCTCTGTGGTCAGCAACGTGACGTTGCATCCGTGTATTTAGCATAACTCTTACAAAGTGAGGTTTTAAAGGGTTAGATGCGAGCTAGCCAAGGCTCGTGAGATGGAAAAGACTTGGTAGACCTTGTTGGTCACCAAGGTTTTGAAAGCGAAACAGTAAACGCAGGCTAGCGAAGTAGATAAACCTTTAAAATAAAGGGTTAGATACAAGGTAGGCTAGGCTCACAAATTGGTATTGGATGGGATAGACCTCTGTGGTCAGCAACGTGACGTTGCATCCGTGTATTTAGCATAACTCTTACAAAGTGAGGTTTTAAAGGGT
>JAFVSF010000104.1 GCA_017503885.1 Clostridia bacterium | reverse complement strand
CTACCAAGTCTTTTCGGGTTCACGAGCCTTGGCAAACTCGCATCTAAAACGTTAAATCTACACTCAATAATTACACCCCGAACTTTCGGGGTGTTTTTGCTTTTTAAGTTTACGAGCCTCGTCTTGCTCGTATCTAATCCTTTATTTTAACTTTGAAAGAGTAAAAAAGGGATGCAACGTCACGTTGCTTTTCGGGTTCACGAGCCTTGGCAAACTCGCATCTAAAACGTTAAATCTACACTCAATAATTACACCCCGAACTTTCGGGGTGTTTTTGTTCTTCGGTTTTTTGAGCCTCATATTACTTGCTTTTAAACCTTAATTAAAGATATATAAAAAAGCGAACTGTCAGTTCGCCTTTTTTTGTTTAAATAGGGGGTGCTGTATTTAAGAGGATTTTACCATGAAACATAACAGTTTGACAAATTGAAAATTAATTAACGTACGTTAATATTTTTTATACCATGAAGGTACAAAATTTTTCATATCATTATACCAACTCAAAACGTCTTTTGCCTGGTTTATCATAACGTTAATTTCTTTTTCGCCAAAGGGTATAGCCCAAGGTAACGAGGAAAGAGTGTTTGAACTTATATATAACGCTAACAGTCTCCAAAATTGTTCTGGCACATTGCCGTCAAAATATCCATCAACCATTCCTGTTGCAAATGCTGGCGACGATTGCGCACACCAAACTATACGGTTAAATTCTTCCCACGGATCACCAAAATCGTTACGATTAAAATCAATAACGACTAAATCTTTTTTCGTGCTTATCATCATATTACCTATGTGGTAATCGCCATGCTGATATACGTTAGGTCGGTTTTTTAGTAAATGTCTATTATTGTTAATAAATTCGATAAAAAGACTTCCTTTTTCAAGTTTTAGGGGGCAGTTTTCATACGTTTTTATTTTTCGATCTATTTTATTGTTAAACCTAGTTTCCCAATCTGGGGTATTTAGCGGTGCGTTAATGCTGTGAATTTTTGCTAGTTGCAGTCCTGCAACAATTCCGTACTGGTATTGCTCAGTTGTGGTAAGTTTTTGTATATAATCTTCAGCATCAACTCCATCAATCCACGTATGGATAGCATAAACACCCTCTTCACAAACGCCAAATTCGACAGGTTCACACATGGAAACGCCTAATTTTGCGCATTTTTGCATGTGTTTATATTCATTTAGTTTGTTGTCGTATTCCTTTATTGAAGAAATTCTCAACAAATATTTATTATCATTGTTGTCTGTAACGCAATATTTAGCGTCTGATGACCATCCTTTATTGATTTTTTCTTTTGATTTTATATTCATTTAATTATACCTGCAATTCTCAATTTTTGGTGAGCCTATTTTTGAAATAAAAAACTCAACCAGTTTCGGTTGAGTTTTGCTTTTAATCAATTATTACGTCAATTCCTCTAAGTTGAGAAATAAAATTATCAACGTCGGCTCTTACAAGAGCAGGGTCTGCGTCATATTCGGCTAAAATAGCCTCTACTATAGCCTCGGCAGTAGTGTCTTGTTGTAAAAGTTTAAAAATAGTAGCACCAACGTCGTTTAAACTAAGCATACCCTTAAAACTGCGAGCAGCTTCACCCGTAGCAACAGCGTATTTTTTACCTCCAACTTCTCTCACGACAAAACCAGATTTTACTCTCATATTTAGCCTCCTATAGTAGTTATATTATACACTATAAATTATTTAAATACAACACTTTTTTATAAATATTTATAAAAGAGGTGTTTTAATTGGTAAATTTTGCTAATAATAAGTTTAAATTTTGCCGTTTACTACGTTTTGTGGTGTGCCTTTTAAAAACATTTCGGCATTTTCGCAGGCAACTTTCAAAAGTCTGCGTCTTGCTTCTTCAGTAGTCCAAGCAATGTGTGGCGTTATAATGCAGTTTTCTAGTCCAAATAAAGGGCAGTCTTTTTGCATTGGCTCTTTAGTGAGAACGTCGAGTGCAGCACCTCTTACTTGCTTTGTTTTAAGTGCGTTTGCAAGGGCAGTTTCATCAATTACTCCACCTCTAGACGTGTTTATTATAAACGCAGTGGGTCTCATAAGAGAAAGAGTGTATTCGTTTACGGTCTTTTCAGTTTGTTTGTTTAAAGGGGAGTGCAAGGTTAAAAAGTCGCTACGTTTAAAAAGTTCTTCCTTTTCAACCAATTCCACGCCATCTACCGTTTTAGGTGTTCTCGTATAGGCTATAACTTTCATACCAAAAGCCAAAGCCCTTTTTGCAACGTTTATACCTATATCGCCAAGCCCAAAAATACCTAAAGTTTTACCCTCTATTTCCGAAAATTTATAAGGGAAATAAGAAAAAGTACTACTTTCTATCCATTTTCCGTCGTGAGTAGACTTATTATAAAGCGAAAGATTTGAAGCCAGTTCTAAAATAAAGGTCATTGTAAGTTGTGCAACGGAAGACGTAGAATAAGCAGGTACGTTACAAACCGTAACGCCACGTTTTGTAGCCTCTTCTAAATCAACGTTATTAAAGCCCGTTGCAAAAATGCCTATAAATTTAAGATTTTTAGAAAGGTCAAAAAGTTCCTTTGTGTACTGGGTTTTGTTTATAAAAACAAGGTCGGCATCTTTAACTGCAGAGATTAACTCTTCACCTTTTATAGAGTTATAATAGTTCACTTTTCCAAGCTTATCAAATGGGGTGAAGTCCATATCGCCAGTAGTTAAAGTGTCTTTTTCTAAAATTGAAATATTTAACATAAATGCACCTATAAGTTGATTATATAGGGCTATGTCCCAACTCGCGACTGATATTCAAAGGCTTATTTGCGTCGCAATACTAGTCTTTTTATGGCTTTTTACAATTCCGATTACCAGCAAGGTAATTCCCTTGTAAAAATCTCATAAAAAACCGTCTTGCTTGCAACTAACCCTTTTCATAAAAATCAGTCGTACGTTGAGGCACAGCCATTTACAAAAGCGCACGGGTTTTCCGTACGCTTTTACGTTTTATACTTACCAGTCTTGTCTATCACTGATTTTTATATCGTCGTAATAGTCAAAATATTTGCGTTTAAAATCCTCGTTTGGGGATTTTTTCTTTTTTTGCGAAAGAGTCGGTTTTTTTACAGGCTCTGGCTTTTTTGGTGTAACGTCAGTAATTTTTTCGTCTTGCATATCAACCTCTCGACATTCTTAAATATACCATAAGTACTGCAATATCAGCAGGGTTTACACCTGAAATTCTAGATGCTTGGCCAAGACTTTGTGGTCTTATTTTTGCAAGTTTTTCTTGAGCCTCGTTTCTAAGACCTGAAATTTGGTAATAGTCGATATCTTCAGGTAGTTTCTTTTCATCTAACTTTCTAGTCTTTTCAATTTGTTCAAGACCTTTTTTAAGATAGCCCTCGTATTTAGCGTCCGTTTCAACTCTTTCTAAAATGTCGTAAGGGTATTCTTTAAAAAGATTAAAATATTCCATAATATCTTCAAGAGGAATATTTCTCTTTATCATATCTCTAACCGATAGCCCACCGTAAACGTCGCCCGTACTTTTTGCTTTTATAAACTCAGTAGTTTCCTTTGGTGAGAAGTTGACCGAAATTTCTTCGTTAAGTTTATCAATCAACTGTTTACGCTCTAAAAATCTTTGCCACCTTTCATCCGTTACAAGCCCAACGGCTCTACCTTTTTCGGTAAGACGGCTATCTGCGTTGTCTTGACGTAGGAAGATTCTATACTCGGCTCTAGAAGTCATCATTCTATAAGGCTCGTCCGTGCCTTTGGTTACTAGGTCGTCTATTAAAACGCCTATATACGCCTCGTCACGGTTTAAAACGAGTGGCTTTTTGCCTTGCATTTGCATCGAGGCGTTGATGCCTGCTATAAGACCTTGTGCCGCCGCCTCTTCATAACCACTTGTACCGTTTATTTGGCCTGCTGTAAAAAGCCCTTTAACCTTTTTAAATTCAAGGGTTGGAAGAAGGTCTAAACTATCGATACAATCGTATTCTATAGCATAAGCATAACGCATTATTTTACAGTTCTCTAAGCCGTTAATCGACCTATACATGGCTATTTGAACGTCGTGAGGGAGAGAAGTTGACATGCCTTGAACGTAAATTTCGTTAGTGTCTGCTCCCTCTGGTTCTAAGAAAATTTGGTGTCTATCTTTGTCTTTAAATCTTACGACTTTTGTTTCGATAGACGGACAGTATCTAGGACCAGCACTCAATATACTACCGTTGTAAAGTGGAGAACGGTCTAAATTGGAAAGTATAATATCGTGTGTTTTTTTGTTTGTATAAGTTATATAACAAGGCTCTTGTTTTTCGGGTACGCCGTCCGTCATAAAAGAGAACGGATAAACCTTTGTTTCGCCTTCTTGTATTTCAAGTTTTGAAAAATCTATAGACCTACGGTCAAGTCTTGCAGGTGTGCCTGTTTTAAATCTTCTAACTGTAAATCCCAAATCGATAAGATTTTTTGTCAAAGCGTTAGCAGGTGCAAAGCCCGATGGACCTTCATCTTTAACCCACTCGCCTGCAATAACTCTGCTGTTTAGGTAAACGCCGGTTGCAACGACTACAGTTTTACAAGGTATAAGGTAGTTAAAAGACGTTACTACCCCTACGACTTTGCCGTCTTCCACCTTAATTTCAGTTGCCTCGCATTGAATTATGCGAAGATTTGGAGTGTTTTCAAGCGTGCTTTTCATAAGTTTATGATAAGCGTACTTGTCGGATTGCGACCTAAGTGATTGCACGGCAGAGCCTTTACCACGGTTGAGCATTTTTATTTGGAGCATTGCCTTGTCGGCGTTAATGCCCATTTCGCCACCGAGAGCGTCAATTTCTCTAACTAAATGACCTTTAGCCGTGCCACCAATAGATGGGTTGCACGCCATATAAGCAATGTTGTCGAGGTTGACTGTAAGCAGTGCAGTTTTATGACCGAGCCTAGCAAGGGCAAGGGCAGATTCTACGCCTGCGTGGCCTGCACCTATTACTACGGCATCGAAATTTTCTTCTAAAAATAAAGCCATACTATTTCTTTAAAATGAGGTTTTTAAGATCCTTAACCTCTGTTTGTATACGTTGATTTTCTTTGATGAGTTCTGCGATTTTATCTCTTGCGTGAATAATTGTAGTATAATCTCTTCCACCTAAGGCTTGACCTATGGTTACAAGAGGAATTGAAAGCATTTCAGTCATAAGATAAGCACAAATTTGTCTTGGCTCAACTATTTCCTTGTTCCTCTTTTTGCCTGCTAAATCACTGCGTTGAATTTTATAGAAAGAGCAAACGGCCTCTATAATGCTATCCGTCGTTAAAATCTCTTCACGTTGTTCTCCACCAACGCTTTCCGATATAGCGTCTTTAGCAAGGTCGATGGTTATTGGACGTTCGTGGAGCATTGATGCAAAAATAACTTTGTTGAGCATACCTTCTAAAGATCTTACGTCGTTGTCTGACTTTTCAGCCAAATAAAGGGCAACGTCTAAAGAGAGAACGTATTTTCTCATCTCGGCTTTCTTTTGCAAAATAGCAATCTTCGTTTCGATATCTGGTGGAAGCACTTGTGCCATAAGTCCACCTTCAAATCTAGTTTTTAATCTGTCGGATAAAAGTTCAATTTCCTTTGGATGACAGTCTGCCGATAAAACGATTTGCTTGTTTTGACCGTAAAGTTCATTAAAAGTATGGAAGAATTCTTCTTGAGTAGATTGTTTTTTAGCAAGGAATTGAACGTCGTCGATAATAAGAACGTCTACGTTTCTATACTTGCTTCTAAATTCCATACCCTCTTGAGAATAAGCCTTGCCTTGACGGAGGTTTGTGATGAGGTCGCTTGCAAATTTTTCGCACGTTGCGTATAAAACGTTTAAAGTTGGGTTATGTATTTTAATGTGGTTTGCGATAGCGTGCATTATGTGCGTTTTACCAAGCCCTGCACCACCGTAAATAAAAAGTGGGTTATAACTGTTTCCAGGGTTTTCTGCAACGGCTTTAGATGCTGCGTAAAGATATCGGTTAGAAGAACCAACAACAAACGTGTCAAACGTGTATTTAGGATTTATTGGAGTGCTTTCTATCTCGTCACTGCCAGAAGCGTAACCCTTGCGTTTTAAATAGTCTTCTTTGTTGTCGCCAACGTAGAGTTCTATGTCCGTAAGACCGGTATTTGTTCTTTTAAGGGCCTCTCTTATTTTATCGTGAAGACGAGTAGCAACTTGTGAAGCAAAAGTCTCTGATTCGGTTGCTAAAATAAGTTTAGTGCCAACGACGTCAATCGGTTTAAGGTTTACGATATAGGTCGTGTAAGATATAGGGCTTACAGAAACTTGAAGTTCTTTTAAAGCCATGTCCCAATACAATTTACAACTTTCCATTTTATCCTCTTTTCAAGGCTACGCCGAACTTATTCAATCGGGTAGTCTGTACTGTTTTTCAAATTGGTTGAAGAAAGGGCTTAAAAGGTTAAAAATAAAAATTTAAACAATTCTAAGCCCAAAAAATACTTTACTATTTTTATTGTATTATATATAATTATATATAAGTTTGAATTACGCGTGTCGCGTAGTTATTTGATTATACTATAATAAATTTAAGATTGTCAATTGTTTTGACTTAAATATCGGGCAAGAAAAATGATTATAAAAAATCTTCAACTTACAAATTTCAGAAATTACACCCAAGCAGAGTTTAATTATAGCGAGGGTATCAATATAGTCAGTGGGGGTAATGCTCAAGGCAAGACCAATTCTGCAGAGGCTATATTTTTTCTGTGCACCGGTTATTCGCCTAGAGCGTCAAAAGAAAAACAAGTGATAAAGCACGGCGAAAAATTTGCTAAAATAAAAGGCGTTGCAAGTTCACTTTACGGTGAAGTTTCGGTTGCCGTTGACTTTTTTGAAGATAAAAATAAGGTAATCAAGGTAAACGAAGTGCCAGTTCAAAAAATTGGCGAAATTTTAGGTAATATAAACTCGGTATTTTTTAATCCAGGCGAATTAAAATTAATTCAAGAAGCACCAGAAGACAGAAGAAGATTTTTAGACGTTTCTCTCTCCCAAATTTCAAGGGGTTATTTTTACGCTTTGCAAACTTATAAAAAAATACTCTTGCAAAGAAATAATCTACTAAAAAGCGAGGATAGAGAACTTATTTTAGACACTCTTCCCGTTTGGGATATCAGTTTAGCAAAAGCAGGGGCTAAAATCATTGCCGAGAGAAACGAATATATAAAACTATTATCGCCGTATGCAGGCTATCTTCACGAAGAAGTGACGGGTGGCGGAGAGGTTTTAACCGTCAAAGGCGACTATAAATACGCAGGTACGGAGGAAGAGATTTTTACTCAGTTTTTAACCGTTTTATCAGAGCGTACCGAAAAAGATATTGAAACGGGTTATACGACGGTTGGACCACATAGAGACGATTTAAAAATAAAAATAAACGGCATAGACGTAAGGGCATACGGCTCTCAAGGTCAACAAAGAACTGCGTCTATTGCGTTAAAACTTGCCGAAGCCGAGATATTTAGGGAAAAGTTCGGCGAATATCCAGTGCTTATTTTAGACGACGCTATGAGCGAACTTGATAAAAAGAGAAGGGCAAGGCTTGTAGATTACGTTAAAAAAATGCAAACAATAATAACTTGTACAGAGCCAGATTGTGTACCAAATTACCAAAACTACAATAATATAGTCGTAGAAGGTGGTAAACTTGTATGACGCTTAAAGAGTTAGAAAGAGAAATTGGCAATACGCCTATTCAAAGGCTTGGGGAAACCAATCTTTACGTAAAATTAGAGGGCTATAATTTAGCAGGTAGTATAAAAGACCGAACTGCACTGTATATGATAAAAGGTGCAATAGAAAAAGGGTTAGTGAAAGAGGGTGGAACTTTTATTGAGCCAACTAGTGGCAATACGGGTATAGGTATAGCGTACATTTGCCAAAAACTTGGCTATAAGTCGATTATCGTTATGCCAAGAGGGGTAACGCAAGAGAGAATTTCATTGATAGAATCCTATGGAGGCAAGGTTGAACTTGCCGAGGGCGATGGAATAGACAGTGCGATTGACCTTGCAAAAAAATTAAACGACAAGATGGAAAATTCTTGCGTTTTATCGCAGTTTGAAAATGAAGACAATCCATTAGCCCACCAAAAAACTACTGCACCCGAGATAGACCACTATTTTAAGGGAAATATAGACGTAGTAGTTGCCGGCGTTGGCACGGGTGGTACTATAACTGGGCTTGGCAGATATTTTAAAGAGCAAAGTAAAAACAAGATTATAATAGGAGCAACAGCATCTAAATCTGCACTTATAAACAACGGAAAGGGCGAGCATCATACTATTTTTGGTATAGGCTCAAATATAATTCCACCAGTTCTAGATAGAGGTGTTGTAGATATGATTCTTCCCGTAACCGAAGAAGAGGCGTATCAAGGGGTAAAAGAACTTTATCAAAAATACAATTTAAAATTAGGTGTTTCTACGGGTGCTACTTACGTTATAGCAAAAAAGGCCTCGCTTGTTTATCCTAAAAAGAAAGTTGTATTTATTTCAGCCGATGGGGCGGATAGGTATGTGTCCTTGAACCTATACAAATAAAATATAACTATAAATACAAAAGGAGTAAATACAATGAGTAGTTGTAATCACGATTGTTCATCATGCACGGAAAAATGTGAAAAGAGTAGTTTTATGGCGACTCCAAAGCCAACTACAAAAATAAGAAAAATGATTGCAGTTGTCAGTGGTAAAGGTGGCGTAGGTAAGTCAATGGTTACCGACCTTTTAGCAGTGGGAACTCTTCGCCGTGGCTATAAAGTAGCCGTTTTAGACGCGGATATTACAGGCCCATCCGTACCAAAGGCGTTTGGTATAACTGAAAAAGCCTACGGTAGTGAAGATGGTACAACAATTTATCCTGTCGTATCAAGTCAAGGCGTAAAACTTATGTCTATGAATCTATTATTAGATGAAGATAACTCTCCAGTCGTATGGAGAGGTCCGGTTATAAGTGGTGCAGTTAAGCAGTTTTATACCGACGTAGAATGGGAAGAAGTAGATTTTATGTACGTTGATATGCCTCCAGGAACAGGCGACGTGCCACTTACAGTATTTCAATCTCTTCCAATAGATGGAATTGTCGTTGTTACCACTCCTCAAGACCTCGTTTCTATGATAGTAGAAAAGGCTGTTAAAATGGCTGAACTTATGGACGTTAAGGTTTTAGGTCTTATAGAGAATATGAGTTATATCGCCTGTCCTTGTTGTGGCGAAAAAATTTACCCTTACGGCAAGAGCAAGTTAGAAGAGGTTGCAGGCAAATACTCTCTTCCTATACTTGGCAGACTTGCCATCGACGAGAAACTCTCTAAAGCAGTTGATGAAGGTCGTATCGAAGAGATAGAGGGAGATCCGATAGAGGGTGCTGTTACTGTTATAACAGGCGGTTAATCGACCTATGGATAGGTTTTTGAAGATTTTAAGCAAAGTTGGAGCAGTTCTTTTCGTCCTTTCGTTTGTAATCATTTCGGGGTTTGTGGCAATACTTATTCCAGCAACGAGCAAGGCGTTTTATCGTGCGAGGTTTACCGAGGTTGATTCAAACGGCAAAACTGCACTCTATTACGTAAAGCGTAATGCGTATTCCATACAAGATGAAAAAACGGCTCGTTTCGTTATAGATATGACCGAGGAAGAGTTGGTTGCCGTTATGCTACACGCCGTTAGATACTGCCTTTATTTAGAAGACGACTTAAATCCTACGGTAGATGGGTATAAAATGCAACTTTACCGTGCAGATGAAATAAGCCATATGCAAGACGTAAAAAAGGTTTTTGGAAAAGGACTTATAACTGTATTTGTTTCGGTTGTAGTTTTTATAGCAACGCTTTGTCTTGGCATTATAAAGCGAAAAGGATATTACACAAATTGTAGAAAAGTGCCTATTTACACGCTTATAGGCGTAGTATTAGCACTTTTTATAACGGGTGTAGTTGCGATAACAAACTTCGATAAAGCGTTTGACATCTTCCATAAAATGCTATTTGACGGCAACTGGGAATTTGAAACGGGCGTAATGATAAAAATGATAGGTTATATATTCGACGATATTTTGCCAATCATACTTACGGTGTGGCTCAGTCTATTGGCATTATTTGGCGTAGGACTTTGGGTATATAATCACCTTCTTAAAAACAGTAAATAGTATTGTGGCGAGCATGAAATTCGTGCTCGCCATTTTATACGTGCTTAATTATATAATAATGAGAACCATATAATAATGAAAACGCCCCACGGCAATTTGCCGTGGGGCGTAAGTTTTATTTTAAGAAAACTAATTATTTATTAGCAAGTCTTTTATAAGAGTTGAGTCTTGCAGTGTTTTCTTCTTCAGCAGCGTCAAAGAGTTTTTCAGCAACTTCTGGTTGAGATTTCTTTAACGTAGCATAACGATTTTCGCCAAGGAGGAAATCCTTATAGCTTGCAGTAGGATCTTTACTGTCAAGAGTGAATGGATTTACGTCTGTGCCAACCTTTTCTGGGTTGTATCTGTAAAGATGCCAGTAACCAGCGTCAACAGCCTTCTTGCCTTCAAGTTGAGAGTTAGACATCTTGATACCGTGGTTGATACATGGAGCGTAACAGATAAGAAGTGAAGGTCCGTCGTAAGCTTCAGCCTCTACGATAGCGTTGAGGAATTGTTGCTTGTTAGCACCCATAGAGCATTGTGCAACGTAAACGTAGCCGTAGCTCATAGCCATCATACCAAGGTCCTTTTTCTTAACTCTCTTACCACCTGCTGCGAATTTAGCAACAGAACCGGTAGGAGTAGCTTTACTTGCTTGGCCACCAGTGTTAGAGTAAACTTCGGTGTCTACAACTAAAACGTTAACGTCTTCGCCCATAGCGAGTACGTGGTCAAGACCACCGTAACCGATATCGTAAGCCCAACCGTCACCACCGATAATCCAGATAGACTTCTTGATTACGCAGTCAAGGCTCTTTTCAACTTCTTTAAGGAGTTCTTTAAGTTCACCCTTATTGTTCTTGATAGCAGATGGAAGAGCGATTTCTAAAGTCTTAGCAACTTGTTTAGTAATATCTGCACTCTTCTTGTTTTCAAGCCAAAGTTTGAATGCTTCGCCAACTCTACCACGGAGATTGAGGTCAAGTGCTCTTCTCATAATGTCAGCGAGTTTAGCACGTCTTTGAGTATAAGCAAGGTTAAATCCGTAACCGTATTCAGCGTTATCTTCGAATAAGCTGTTTGCCCAAGCAGGACCTTTACCTTCAGCGTTCTTAGTGTAAGGACACGTTGGAGAAGAACCACCGTAGATAGAAGAACAACCAGTTGCGTTAGCAACTATCATTCTGTCACCGAATAATTGAGTAATAACCTTAATATATGGAGTTTCGCCACAGCCTGCACAAGCACCAGAGAACTCGAATAAAGGCTTGTTGAATTGTGAACCCTTAACGGTAGTAGGCTTGAATGCAGTAGTAGTATCAACTGCTGGAACAGTTTCACTGAATTCGTAGTTTACGGTTTCTTCTTGAGCTGCAGATTCTAAAGTAACCATAGTGATTGCTCTCTTGTCTTCCTTAGTAGGACAAACAGTAGCACATACTTCACAACCCATACAATCAAGTGGGCTAACTTGCATTCTGTATTCATAGCCCTTCATACCGATTGCAGCCTTAGTCTTAAAGCTTGCAGGTCTTTCACTGCCTTCTTTAATAAGAACAGGACGGTAACAAGCGTGAGGACAAACGAAAGCACATTGGTTACATTGGATACAGTTGTCAGCATTCCAAGCAGGAACTTTAACTGCAACACCACGTTTTTCGAACTTGGTAGTACCAGTAGGAACAGAACCGTCAGCATTAAATGCAGAAGAAGGAAGTTTGTCACCCTTTAAGGTAAGGATTGGGTGAACAACTGCCTTGAAGTATTCGTCGTCAGCAACTTTTGCAGGGTCAGCACCGTCAGTAGCAGTAGCCCAGTCAGCAGGAACAGCGATTTCTTTAAGTTCAGAAGATGCCTTGTCGATTGCAGCGTAGTTCATATTAACAACTGCATCGCCTTTCTTGCCGTAAGACTTCTTAACGTATTGTTTCATCCAGTCTTCAGCTTCAGCATAAGGCATGATTTCAGGGTTAATCTTGAAGAAAGCAGCTTGCATGATAGCGTTTGTTCTTCCACCAAGACCAATGCCTTGAGCAATCTTTATAGCGTCGATAACGTAGAGTTTAGCGTGCTTTCTAGCCAATTCTTGCTTCATAGTAGCAGGAAGGTTCTTAGAAAGTGCTTCTACGGTATCCCATTCACAGTTAAGGAGGAATTTACCACCGTCTTTAAGGTCAGAAACCATATCGTATCTAGTTACGTATGAAGGTTGAGAACATGCGATGAAGTCTGCAGCGTCGATAAGGTAAGAAGATTGGATAGGAGTTTTACCAAAACGGAGGTGAGATACGGTTATACCACCAGACTTCTTAGAGTCGTAGAAGAAATAACCTTGAGCGTACATATCAGTGTGGTCACCGATAATCTTGATTGAGTTCTTGTTAGCACCAACAGTACCGTCTGAGCCAAGACCGTAGAACTTACAGCTTACAGTGCCTTCTGGAGCAGCATTGTATTGAGTAGAGAAATCAAGAGAAGTGTTGGTAAGGTCATCATAAATACCAACAGTGAAGTGGTTCTTTGGATTTGCTTGTTCAAGGTTTTTGTAAACAGCGTAAACCATAGATGGGTTAAACTCTTTAGAACCAAGACCATATCTACCACCAACAACCTTGATTTTCTTCTTGTTGTTTTCTAAAAGTGCTGTACAAACGTCGAGATAAAGAGGTTCGCCAAGTGAGCCAGGTTCTTTTGTTCTGTCAAGAACGGCAATCTTCTTAGTAGTCTTTGGAAGTGCCTTTAAGAAAGCTTTAGTTGCAAATGGTCTGTAAAGTCTAACTTTAACCATACCAACCTTATGACCTTCGGTAAGCATCTTGTTGATAGTTTCTTCAATAGCGTCAGCACCACTACCCATAACAACGATTACGTTTTCAGCATCTGGAGCACCAACGTAGTCGAAAAGGTGATAACTTCTACCAGTTAAAGCAGAAACCTTGTCCATCATCTTTTGAACGATAGCAGGAGTTGCTTCGTAGTATTTGTTAGCAGTTTCTCTGTTTTGGAAGTAAGTGTCACTGTTTTGAGCAGTACCCTTTTGAATTGGATGATCTGGGTTTAATGCTCTTGATCTGAAATCTTCAACGTCTTTCATATCAACGAGTTTTCTCATATCCTCGTAGTCGATAGCTTCAATCTTAGAAACTTCGTGGCTAGTTCTAAAACCATCGAAGAAATGAAGGAAAGGAACTTTAGACTTTAAGGTAGCAAGGTGAGAAACGAGTGCTAAGTCCATAACTTCTTGAACAGAGTTAGAAGCCATCATAGCAAAACCAGTTTGACGACAAGCCATAACGTCTGAATGATCGCCGAAAATGTTAAGAGAGTGAGCAGCGAGAGCTCTTGCACTTACGTGGAATACGCAAGGAAGGAGTTCGCCTGAAATCTTGTGCATGTTAGGGATCATAAGGAGTAAGCCTCGAGAAGCCGTATAAGTTACGGTCAACGCACCAGCTGAAAGAGATCCGTGAACTGCACCTGCAGCACCTGCTTCAGATTGCATTTCAGCAAGTCTTAAAGTTTGACCAAACATATTGGTTCTGTTAGCAGTTGCCCATTCATCCGCTACTTCTGCCATTGGAGAAGAGGGAGTGATCGGGTAAATAGCCGCTACTTCTGAGAACGCGTACGCAACGTGGCTCGCAGCGGTGTTACCGTCGATAGTCATTACTTTCATTTAAGTAACCTCCATGTATAAAATAAAATTTTTTTGATTATTAGAGTCGGCGTGTTGGGTAAATACCCTTTCACCGAGATAAACCTTATACATTATATATCAAAAAAAGCGTTAAGTCAATGGAAAATGAAAAAAATTAAGTAAATTTATAAATAAATTTAGTAAATAATAGGGGTTAAGGTGTTAAAAATTTTCCAAATAGGTTAAAGTGGGTTAAAATGCTTGTTAAAAATCGGGAATGTATGATATAATAACCGTTATGCAGACAATAGAATTTAAAAACGTGAGTTTTGGCTATGGCGACGAGGACGAACGCCAAGAAGTCTTAAAGAATTTTTCACTCACCATAGAAAAAGGCTCTTTCGTGGCACTGCTTGGCAGAAACGGCAGTGGTAAATCCACTTGTGCAAAACTTATAAATGGACTTTTAACCCCAAACGAAGGTACTGTTACCGTTTTTGGCATGGACACTAAAGACAAAAACAACTTGTTTGAAATTAGAAAGAGGGCTGGTATGGTTTTTCAAAATCCAGACAATCAGCAAATCGCATCAATCGTTGAAGACGACGTTGCTTTCGGTCCAGAAAATATTGGTGTTCCACGTGAAGAGATAAAAAATAGGATAGATTACGCTCTCAAGGCAACTGGAACGGAAGAATTCCGTCACAGCGAGGTTGCAAGACTTTCTGGTGGACAAAAGCAAAGGGTTGCAATCGCAGGGGCTCTTGCAATTTATCCAGATATCTTAATTTTAGACGAGTCTACCTCAATGCTTGACCCAAAGGGAAGAAGAGAGGTAATAGAAGTTGTTAGAACTCTCAATAAAGAGAGGGGTATGACGGTAATAGATATAACTCACTATATGGATGAGGCTGTTGAGGCAGACGAAATTTGTATTATGGGTGACGGCGTTATTATGGCACAGGGAAATCCAAGTGAGATTTTTGCTAAAAAAGACGTCATTAAGGAATGTGGTTTAGAATTGCCTGTTTCTGCAAAACTTGCAGAGGCACTCCAAAAAGAGGGGTTGCCACTTCCTGACGGAATACTTACCAAGGAGGAACTTTCTAAGTCGTTATGCGAATTGTTGCAGAAAATTTAACCTTCACATATAACAAAAAGAGTAAGTTTGCCGTAGACGCTTTAAAAGACGTTAGTTTAACTATCGAAGAGGGTAGTTTTTTTGGTATTATAGGTCATACTGGCAGTGGAAAATCGACCTTTATTCAGCACTTAAACGGAATAATCCCCTTAACTAGTGGAAAGTTAATGGTTGGAGATATTAATCTTGCCGATAAAAAGAAAATAGTAAAAAAGAAATACAAACAGTTGCGTTCAAAGGTTGGAATGGTGTTCCAATATCCTGAATATCAACTTTTTGCCGAAACCGTTTTTTTAGACGTTGCCTTTGGTTATAAGAATTTTTACCCCAATAGTACCGAAGAAGAGGTAAAAATGGCAGTTTTTAAAGCACTAGATATGTTAGGGCTACCAAAAGACTGCATCAATAAATCTCCACTCGATTTATCTGGTGGTCAAAAGCGTAGGGTTGCTATTGCCGGCGTTCTCGTTTCTAAACCGGAAGTTCTTGTTTTAGACGAGCCTGTTGCAGGGTTAGACCCAGTGGGCAAAAACGAACTTATGAAAATTTTGCACGACCTTCATCGTAGTGGTGTAGTAAAGACTGTTATTATAGTGTCGCACGATATGGATGAGGTTTGCGAAAACTGTTCAGACGTAGCAGTATTTTCAGAGGGTAAAATAGTATTTGCTGGTAAACCCAGTGAGGTGTTTAAGCGTTCAAAAGAGATGAACGAACTCCGTTTAGGCGTGCCAGTTACAGGTTTTTTACTTGATGAACTTAAAGCAGTTGGCGTAGAAATCGATTCTGATTTTACACGAGAAGACTTTGTTCAAAATATTGCAAAATATTATAAAGATAACAAATAATCAACTTATACATAGACTTTTTAGGAGAATAAATGCTTTCTGACGTTACTTTTGGTCAGTATTATCAAGCCGAGTCCTTCGTTCATAAGATGGACCCAAGGGTTAAGATACTGCTTTTAATTGCATATATAGTAATGGTTTTTGTGGCACAAACCTTTTTGGGGCTTTTTGCTACCTTAATCTTTTTACTTTTGACCGTAGTTGCGTCTAGAGTGCCTATCGTGTCTGTAATAAGAAGTATAAAAGCCATTATATTTTTAGTCGTGTTCACGGCTATATTAAATATTTGTTTTTATCAACCTAAAGTAGGGGATACTCATTATTTTTGGGTTGTGTATAAAGAAGGTTTAATTGGCGCAGGCTTTTTAGCACTTAGGCTCATTGCTTTGGTTATGGGAAGTTCAGTGCTTACGTTGACGACAACGCCAGTTAGTTTAACAGATGGTATAGAAAGCCTTTTAAAACCACTCACTTTGGTAAAATTTCCAGTTCACGATTTAGCACTTATAATGTCTATTGCACTTCGTTCTATTCCAA
Organism: Clostridia bacterium; assembly: GCA_017503885.1. Lineage (GTDB taxonomy): Bacteria > Bacillota > Clostridia > Christensenellales > Borkfalkiaceae > UBA10281. The sequence goes on along the minus strand of JAFVSF010000104.1, from coordinate 4,806 downwards.
CGCTTGCTAACGAAACGGAGAGAATTATAAACGCTCAAAAAGCAAGGGGTGCAGAGTTTGACAGTGGAAATATTATTAAAAAGGCAAAGGCATTGATACCCGTTTTGATACCGTTATTAATTAGTGCTTTCCGTCGAGGAGACGAGCTTGGCGACGCTATGGATGCAAGGTGTTATTCGGGTAGCAAAATACGAACTAAATATAAAAAACTCACTTTAAGTTTTAGAGATTTGCTTGGAACGCTTGCAATTTCGCTTGCTTTAACAGGTGTTATTTTGCTTAACGTGTTCGATAGTCAAGTTGCCTTATTTTTAACAAGTTTGTGGAGTTAATCGACTTATATGAGAGTTTTTATTAAAATTGAGTATGATGGAACGGGTTACTGTGGTTGGCAAATACAACCAAATCAAAAAACCGTTCAAGAAGAAATAGAAATCGCTATAGAAAAGTTGACTGGTAGCAAAAGTTCGGTAACGGGTAGTGGACGTACGGACAGTGGCGTACACGCATTAGGGCAAATCGCCCACTTTGATACCACTAGCACGATTCCAGCAGATAAATTTGCAAGTGCGTTAAACCAATATCTTCCAAGCGATATAAAGGCGATAGAAAGTTGGCAAGTTGCAGATGAACTTCACGCAAGATATTCTGCCAAAAGAAAGACTTATCAATATAAAATATATATAAGCAAACAACCAAGACCTTTATATGATAGATATTTTGCAAGGGTAGAATTTGACCTAGACGCTATAAAAATGAACGAGGCTTGCAAAAAGTTTATAGGCAAACATGATTTTGCTTGCTTTTTGGCATCTGGCTCTGAGGTTAACGATACTGTTAGGGAGATTTATTTTGCCGAAGTTGAAAGGGTAGGCAATGAAATAACTTTTACAGTATGTGGCAACGGCTTTTTATATAATATGGTAAGGATTATGGTGGGCACGCTCGTAAAAGTTGGTCAAGGCAAACTTGCCGTAGAAGATATAAGCGATATTTTAGCATCAAAAAGTAGAGAAAGAGCAGGCTTTACAATGCCACCACAAGGTCTAACGCTTGTAAGCGTGGACTATTAAGAGTGTTTATAAACAATATATATAATAAAATTTTGAAAAGAGTGAAAAAACGCTTGACAAAAGTTTTGTAATTTTATAAAATATTTTGGCTATTATAAGGAAACGTACGCTTGACGAACTAGCCCCTCAATACAGCGACGAAACCTTTAATGAATTATTTAAATAAAAATTTGGAGAATTATCATGAAGAGTTTTATGGCTAAGAGCCACGAAGTAAAAAGAGAATGGTTCGTAGTTGACGCTTCGGGTATGACGCTTGGTAGACTTGCATCTCAGGTAGCCAGCGTTTTAAGAGGTAAGCATAAGCCTACCTTCACCCCAAACGTTGATACAGGCGATTTCGTTATAGTATTAAACAGTGACAAGGTAGTTTTAACCGGTAAGAAGCTTGAGCAAAAAATGTACACTTATCACACCGGTTATATCGGCGGACTTAAGCAAACTCCTTACAAGGATATGATGGCTAAAAAGTCTGACTTAGTAGTTTACGAGGCAATCAAGGGCATGCTTCCCAAGAACAGCCTTGGCAGACAAATGATCACTAAACTTAGAGTAGACAAGGGCGCAGAGCACAATCATCAAGCTCAACAGCCTAAAGTATTAGAGCTCAGCAAATAATCGGAGGAATAAAGTATTATGGCAAAAGTATCTGTTAAAAAGAAACTCCAATATTGGGGAACAGGCAGAAGAAAGAGCGCTGTTGCACGTGTAAGACTTATTCCCGGTGGCAACGGAGCAATCACTATTAACGGCAGAAGCATCGACGAGTATTGCGATCTTGATACCTTAAAGCTTATCATCAGACAACCGCTCGTTTTAACTGAAACCGAATCTAAGTATGACGTTTTCGTAAACGTTAACGGCGGTGGATTTACCGGTCAGGCAGGCGCTATCCGTCACGGTATTGCAAGAGCATTAATCGTAGCTGAGCCGGAGCTCAGAGCAGCTTTAAAGGCAGCAGGATATCTTACCAGAGATCCAAGAATGAAGGAAAGAAAGAAGTACGGCTTAAAGAAAGCAAGACGTGCTCCACAATTTAGTAAGAGATAATTTGTTATCTTATATCAAAAATTTCAGCACTCACGTTTGTGGGTGCTGTTTTTTTATTTACTTTCCGGGTATTCTATGATATAATCTACCGAAAAGGTGAGGAGACTATATCATGAACGCGATTTTTCATTTAAACGGAAAGGTTATAGAAACCGAAAGGCTTATTTTAAGACCGTTTGTAAATAGTGACTTAGACGACTTTTACGAGTATGCAAAAGTAGAAGGTGTTGGCGAAATGGCAGGGTGGCATCATCACGAAAGCATAGAAAAATCTCAAGAAATACTAAACAGATTTATTTTAGAAGATAAAACCTTTGCTATCGTTTATAAGCAAAATAACAAGGTTATAGGCTCGTTAGGTGTTGAAATGTACGGTATGGAAGAGGCTCTTACCGAGTTTTGCAATTATTACGGCAGAGAAATAGGCTACGTTTTAGCTAAAGATTATTGGGGCAAAGGCATTATGCCCGAAGCTGTTAAAGCTGTTATAGATTATTTGTTTAACGAGCTAAATTTAGACTTTTTAACTTGTGGATATTACGATTTTAACACTCAATCTAAAAGGGTGCAAGAAAAATGTGGGTTTAAGCCTTATAGAAAGCTTGTTATGGAAACACGTTTAGGCACTAAAGAGCCGGGTGTTTTAAACCTGCTTACAAACCCGGAAAAGCAAATAAAGCTTAAATTTTCTCATCCCGAAACGCTGATTTATGCCGAATAAACGCAAAATTCTACCGTAAGTAGAGTAAAAACTCCCCAAACTCAACCGACGGTACGTTGTTTTTTATGCTGTAAAAGGATATAATGCATACATGGAGGTCGCAAATGGACCAGATGAAAATTGGTAAATTTATTGCCGAAAACCGAAAGACTAAAAAATTAACGCAATCACAGCTTGCTGAAAGATTAAACGTAAGCGACAGGGCTGTATCCAAGTGGGAAAACGGAAAATCAATGCCCGACGTCTCAATAATGCTCGAGCTTTGCGAGATATTGGGTATAAACGTGCAGGACTTATTGTGTGGGGAGAGAGTATCGGTGGAAAAAAGAAACGAAAAATTAGAGCAGGCTTTATTTGAAACGGTAAAGCAAAAGGAAGAGGCGGATAAAAGACTGCTTAAAGTAGAAATAATTTTAGGAATAATCCTCGTAGCCGTAATGCTTGCATGCTGTATGATTGCCGCATATGCAAAAATTGATGAGTGGCTTAGAATAGTTCTTATTTTTACAGGAATTATTCCCATATTAGTCGCAACGCCGTTTTTGCTGAAAATAGAGCAGACGGCAGGCTATTATCACTGCGAAAAATGCGGTTATAAATACGTGCCTGAATATAAAAGCGTGTTTATGGCAAAGCATATGGGAAGAACGAGGTATTTAAAGTGTCCGAATTGCAATAAAAAATCATGGCAAAAAAAGGTGATTGAAAAAAACTGAAAAGCGTATTTATAAAGAGAAAACGGCGTTGCTATAGCAACGCCGTTTAAATATAGTGGAATTATTCTTTGTTTTTTGATGAGGGCAAGGTAAACTCCGCTTTTTTCAAGTGTCGGTATAAGGAGGTGGTGTTGTTAAATCCGCACGCAAGGCAAACCTCTAAAAATGTCAGCCTGTTGTTTGGATTTTCAAGCATTTCCATAGCCTTTTGCACCCTTATGGAGTTTACAAACGCCAAGAAATTTTTATCAACCGTCTGCTTGAATTTTTTGGAGAAATATTCCTTCGAATAACCAAAGTGCTTTGCCGTTGATTCAAGGGTAATATCCTTATTGTAATTCTCGTTTACATAATTTATAAAGTTGATTGCCAAAATGTTGTTTTCGTCTTCCTGGCCAAAGGGAATAAGCCCGTAAAGCTCAACGATTTTATCTAAAAACAGGTTGGAATAAGAGCAGTCTATCAAAACGTTTCTTCTCTTCAGATTGAACCATTTGTCAAAAATTTTGTAAATCTCAGCATTTGCTTCTTTATTTCTCAAGACAGCGGGAAAATTGACGTTTTTATAAACGTCGCGGAAGGTGCGCAGATACTTTGCGCTGAGAACGGCTATAAGTGCAAGCTTGTCCTCCTCATAGTTCTCATAAAAGTGAACCATCTGACTGTTGCAGATAAACATCTCGCCCTCACTCAGGTCGTGCGACGCTCCGTTTACGTGTACGGTCGTCCTGCCCTTTATCACGTACAAAACCTCTAAGCTGTCGTGATAGTGGGGTACGTCCAAAAAGAAGGTGTGCTTTTCTAAGAACAAATAGAATGAGCCGTCGGCGAAATCCTCGTACACCGTTTTGTCTTTTGGGTAGCCCTTCAAAGTTTTTTCAGGATAAGAATTAAATAATTTTTCCATAACGGTATTTTAAAGTAAAAAGCAAAATTTGTCAATACTTAGTTTAAAACAACATAATTTTTGCTCTAAAAGTATTAATTTGTGACAATTTTTGTAACAGCAGGCAATATTAAAAATTATAACAATTTATGAGTAAATTGCTGACAAACGTAAATTTATGACAAGATTTATTGTTATGTGCTTAAAAATTACTATTGACTTGATTTGTAATTTATATTATAATATAGTCAACGTGTTAGCATGCGACATAAAACAAAAACATTTCGTCGTAAGGCTAAAACAGGAGGAAAGTATGAAAAAGAAACTTATTAGCAGTATCAGTGCATTGGTGTTGTGCTG
>JAFVSF010000103.1 GCA_017503885.1 Clostridia bacterium | reverse complement strand
AATTTAAAAACGTCATCACAAACTGTATTTATCTCAAACCCATTTAATTTTGAATTCTGTTCAACTAAATCTATTGCTTTTTGACTGATATCAACTGCCGTAACTTCGCTTGCACCGTGTTTTTTTGCATTTAAAGCAAAACCACCTTCATTACAAAATAAATCAAGTACAGTTTTACCCTTTACGTAATATTTCAAATTATCACGATTTTCTTTTTGATCAAGAAAATACCCCGTTTTTTGACCATTTTCTAGGTCAACAAGCATTTTAATTCCATTTTCAACAATTTCTACGGTAGTATCGCCATTGCCGTATATTAAGCCCTTTTTAGGCTCTAAACCCTCTTTTTTGCGAATTGGAACGTCACTTCTCTCGTAAATAAGCGTAGGATTAAAAAGTTCAACCAAAATGTCGATTATAAGTTGCTTTCTAACTTCCATACCAAGACACAAAAATTGAACGGACAAAGCCTTGCCATATTTATCTACAATAAGACCAGGTAGCCCATCGGATTCAGAAAAAACAACTCTATAATTATCATTATAACCTAATTCTATTCGATATTTATTAGCATTTATTATTCTATTTTTGAAAAATTCTTCGTCAACTGTTTCAGACTTTAAAGTGAGCATTCTTACGATAAGTTTAGACTGGTGATTAATAAAACCATAGCCGATAAATCTTCCATCAATAGATCTTACCTCGCAAACACTACCTTGCTTATCTTTACCTTCGATTTTTTGCACTTCGTTAGCATAAATCCAAGGATAACCACCTAAAACGTTTTTCTCTTCATTTTTCTTTAAAAATACGGTATACATAAATTATAAAATGCCTTTTTCTTTAAGTTTAGTCTCCAAAATATTAGCAGAATTTGCAACTATTTCGTAACATGGTCTTTTATGTTTATATTCCACACTGCGAACGGCTGGATTTTCAGCTGAAAGACTTTCAGATCCTGCTAAAAGTTCTCTACATATAATACTGCCACCATTTACTTTTTTAAAATCTTCTGCAAGTTCACGAATTAGTGCATAATGCTCTGCCTTTTTTTCACCCATAGCATCATCGTAACCATAAAGAGCACCAACCACAATGCTTATTCCACTAAAAGCGCCACAAACCTCACGAAGTCTGCCAAAACCACCACCAAAAGACGATGCCATTTTTAAAAGTAAACATTTTTCAATGCCTATTTCTTCTTGAAATGCTAAAACAACTGCTTGACAACAGTTATATCCCTCTTCAAAATAGCTTCTTGCTAATTCTGCTTTTGTCATAATTCACCTTTATATTAATTTAAGACTGCAAAAATGCAGTCTTAAATTTTGCAATTACTATTGCAATAATTACTCTTTAATTTCAGTTGCTTTTTCTCTAATTTTAGCATCAATTTCTGCCATAATAGTAGGATTAGACGTAAGATAATCTTTTGCCTTATCTCTACCTTGAGCAATCTTTTCTCCGTTATACGAAAACCAAGATCCACTCTTTTCTAAAATGCCGTATTCAACACCAAGGTCAACAAGGCATCCCGCTTGAGAAACGCCCTCGCCGTAAATTATATCAAATTCTGCAGTTTTAAATGGAGGAGCAAGCTTGTTTTTAACAACTTTTGCCTTAGTTCTGTTACCAATCATACCGTTACTATCTTTTAAGGTATCAGTCTTTCTAACGTCAATACGAATACTAGAATAGAACTTAAGTGCTTTACCACCAGGAGTTACTTCTGGATTGCCAAACATAACGCCAACTTTTTCACGGAGTTGGTTAATAAACAATACGCAAGTTTTAGATTTATTGGTAATACCGGTAAGTTTTCTAAGTGCTTGGGACATAAGTCTTGCTTGTAAACCTACGTGACTATCGCCCATATCGCCTTCAATTTCAGCCTTTGGAGTGAGTGCTGCAACAGAGTCAACAACGATAAGGTCAACTGCACCGCTTCTAACTAAACTATCGGTAATGTCAAGTGCTTGTTCACCTGTATCAGGTTGAGAAACGTAGAGATTTTCAAGGTCAACGCCAAGTTTTGATGCGTAAACTGGGTCTAAAGCATGCTCTGCGTCAATAAACGCTGCAATTCCACCCATCTTTTGTGTTTCTGCAATAACGTGAAGTGCTACTGTTGTTTTACCAGAGGATTCAGGTCCATAAATTTCTATAATTCTTCCCCTTGGAACACCACCAACGCCAAGTGCCAAATCAAGTGTTAAGCAACCGGTAGGAATAACGTCTATATGAACGTCTGCCGCACCTTGACCTAACTTCATAATTGCACCTTTACCATATTGTTTTTCAATTTCCTTTAAAACGAGATCCAACGCTTTTTGTTTTTCTTCAACCATTTTTTTATCCTCTACATGTTTTTTATTGTGTTAATTGCTAAATTAATAGCTATTTCAGTTCCTTTTTCAACAATTTCTTGCCTACTGCCGTCTAGATTAAGTT
>JAFVSF010000102.1 GCA_017503885.1 Clostridia bacterium | reverse complement strand
TGACTTTAATCCAGATGCAGTTAGAGATATTCTTGCTAAAATTGGCGTAGAGTTTGATACTCGTGATGAAGAAAGACTTTTAAGAGTTAAAAACTGGATAACAAAGCATCAACCATCTAAAATGTATAAACTTTTAAGCGAGAGAAATGAAGCTTACTACGCTGAACTTTCTGAAGAAGAGAAAGGTGCTATCAAAGGTTTACACGATTATCTTGCAACAAATGATAACTTTACAGAGCAAGAAATTCAACAATATCTTTACACGCTTATCAATAAACCGGAACTTACCAAGAAGGAAAATACCGTACGTCAACAAAGATTTTTCGCAGTGTTCTACAACGTTCTTTTTGGTACGGATAAAGGTCCTAGACTTTATCTTTTCTTGTCGGCAATCGATAAGGCAAACTATCTTAATTTGTTAGCATTTTAATTAAAAGCAGTTTAAAACGACGGAAAATTTCCGTCGTTTTTTTTGTTGTAAATTTACAAAAATTTTTGTAAATTTATCTTTAAAACTTGATTAAACACTATATATATGGTATACTAGTATTAATAGTATACAAAATGGAGGAGTTTTGATGTCTAACAACACTTATAATTCAGACGTAATCAGAATACTCGAAGGCCTTGAGGCAGTAAGAGTAAGACCTGGTATGTATATCGGTTCTACAGGTCCTAGAGGTCTACATCATATTCTTTGGGAAATCGTTGATAACGCCATTGATGAAGCAGCAAACGGATATGCAGATAAAATCGAGGTGGTTTTACATAAAGACGGCAGTGTTTCCGTTGAAGATAATGGTAGAGGCATTCCTATCGACACACATAAAGAGGCAGGGGTTTCTGCACTTCAAGTCGTATTTACTCAACTTCACGCAGGTGGTAAATTCGATAATAAAAACTACAGTTTTTCGAGTGGTCTTCACGGTGTAGGTGCTGCTGTTACAAACGCACTTTCAGAATGGCTCAAGGTAGAAGTGTATAAAGGTACTATCTACCAAATGGAATTCCATAGCTATTATAACGAAGAGAAGAAAAAGATAATGTCTGGCGAACCCGTAGGTCCTATGAAAAACACTAGAAAGAAAACGGACAAGCAAGGTACTTACGTTCGTTTTAAGCCAGATGCTAGAGTTTTTGAAACAGTTACTTTCTCTCAAGATACTATTTCAAAACGTCTTCGTGAATTAGCGTTTTTAAATAGAGGTTTGACTATTAAGTTTACAGATCTTAGAGACGACGAAAAATTTTATAGCAAAACCTACAAGTACGACGGGGGTTTAGTAGACTACGTTTTATATCTAGACGAGGGAAAAAATAAACTTTACGATTTGCCAGTTTACGCAAAGGCTGAAAAAGACGGTATCGCAGTAGAATTTGCAATTCAGCATACAGACGGTTATACTGAAAGCATTTTCTCTTTCGTTAATAATATTCCTACTCCAGAAGGTGGTACGCATGAGGTTGGTTTTAAGTCTGCCGTTACTAGAATTTTAAACGATTTTGCAAAGTCTAACAATCTAGTTAAAGATAAAGACGTTGCACTTCAAGGCGAAGATTTTAGAGAAGGTATGACGGCAATCGTTTCCGTTAAAATGAAAAACGTTGAATTTGACGGACAAACAAAGACTAAACTCGGCAACCCAGAGGCAAAGAGTGCAGTAGAAAGTGCAACCATTGAAGAACTTGATAGGCTTATTAAAAACAAGAAAAACAAGCAGATTTTCGAGGCGATGATTAAAAAGGCTTTAGGTGCTGCAAAGGCTAGAAACGCAGCACGTCACGCTAAAGAAATCGCAAGGGCAAAAAGTGGTGCAGATTCTGCAAAACTCATAGGTAAACTTGCCGCATGTTCAAGCAGAAAGGCTGAACTTAACGAAGTGTTTATAGTTGAGGGTGATTCTGCAGGTGGCAGTGCAAAGCAGGGTAGAGACCGTCAGCATCAAGCGATTTTACCACTTAGAGGTAAACCACTTAACGTTGAAAAGAAGAAACTCGAAGACGTTTTAAATAACGACGAGTTTAGAATGATAATAACTGCAATCGGTACTGGTATCGGTAACGATTTCAATATAAACAACTTAAATTACCATAAAGTAATTATACTTTCAGATGCAGACCAAGACGGTGCACATATAAGAGCAATTCTTTTAACCTTCTTCTTCCGTTATATGAAACAACTTATTCAAGAGGGACACGTTTACATTGGTATGCCACCTCTTTACAAGGTCTACAAAAAGGACGTTACCGTTTATGCATACGATGATAACGAACTTCAAAAGGCAATTGAGCAGGTTGGTAGAGGTTATCAAATTCAAAGATATAAAGGTCTTGGCGAAATGAACCCAGAACAACTTTGGGATACCACTATGGATCCTAAAAAGAGAATGCTTATGCAAGTTACGATTGAAGATGCTACCGAGGCAGAAAAACTCATTACAACACTTATGGGCGACGACTTGGAAGGTAGAAAGAGTTACATTGCAGAACATGCAGATTTTAATAAAGAAGATTCATTTATGGATAGAGTAAAGGCAAAGGAGGAGTAAGAGATGGAAGAAATTAAGGATTCAATAATATCAAGCCCGTTAGAGGAAGTTCTTCATAGATCAATGATCCCCTATGCGGAATACGTTATTTTAGATAGAGCACTTCCAAGAGTTGAAGACGGATTAAAGCCCGTTCAAAGAAGAATTTTATATTCTATGTACGACCTTGGAATTACTCCAGACAAAGGCTATAAAAAGAGTGCGAGAGTAGTTGGTGACTGTCTTGCAAAATACCATCCACACGGCGATACGTCAGTATACGACGCAATGGTACGTCTTGCACAGCCTTACAATATGAGAAACACTCTCGTAGACGGTCACGGTAACTTTGGTTCAATCGACGGTGACAGTGCCGCTGCAATGAGATATACAGAGGTTAAACTTCAACCACTTGCATTAGAACTTGTTTCCGACTTAGATAAAGACACTGTCAACTGGCAACTCAACTTTGACGACTCTACCAAAGAGCCTGAAACGTTACCAGGTAGATTTCCAAACCTTTTAGTAAACGGAGCAACGGGCATTGCAGTAGGTCTTGCAACAAATATACCTACCCATAACTTAGCAGAGGTTATTGACGGAGCAGTTGCTTACCTTGAAAATCCAAAGATTACCTTAGATGAAATGATGAAGGTTATCAAAGGTCCAGATTTTCCTACGGGTGGTTATATCATAGCAGGTAACGACCTTAAAACGGCTTACGAAACAGGTAAGGGAAAAATTCAAATTAGGGCAAGAATTAAACTTGAAAACGCTGAAAACGGCAAAAAGAATCTCGTTATAAGTGAAATTCCTTATCAAGTAAACAAGGCTCAACTTCTTTCTAAGATTGCAAGCCTTCAAGATGCTAATAAAGACATTTTAGGTGGAATTGCAGATATAGCCGACGAGTCGGATAGATCTGGTATGAGAGCTGTTATAAAGCTTAAAAAAGACGTAAATCCAAAGCCTATTTTAGATTTTCTTTTCAAAAATACCCAACTTCAAGTTTCTTATGGTATTAACATGGTTGCTATTGCCGATGGTAAACCAAAACTTATGGGGCTTTTGGAAATACTTAAATATTACGTTGATTACCAAATTAGCGTAATACTTAGAAGAACGAAATTCGACCTTGCAAAAAACAGAGAAAGAGCACACGTTTTAGAAGGTCTTATTATAGCAGTAACAAATATTGACGAGGTTATTAAAATTATTAAAACCTCGCCAGATACTCCTACTGCTAAACAAAATCTCCGTAAGAGATTTGATATAAGTGAAAGACAAGCTCAAGCAATACTCGATTTAAAACTTGCAAGAATTACAAAACTTGAAGTGAACAATCTTAAAGATGAACTTGACGCACTTAAAAAACTTATCGACGAGTTGCAATCTATCGTGGATAGCAAGAAAAAGCAAAAAGACGTTGTTAAAAAGGAAATACTCGTTATTAAAAAGAAATATAAAGACGACAGAAGGTCGATTATCGTATCATCTGCCGAAGAGATTTCTATGGGCAACGTTCAAGAAAAATACGTTGAAGATTTCGTAGTAGGTGTAAACGGTAATGACCTTATAAGAAAGGTTAAGGCTACTACGTATAAAAAATATGCAAACAATAAAACACCTGTTAAGGGAGAATTGTTTAAATTTAAGGTGGAAACAACTAACGAACATTTGGTTTATGCGTTTACAAATAAAGGTAATTGCCATAAGATAGACCTTGAATTTATACCTGAAGGCAGTGGTGGACAAAGTGGTGGCGTTAAGTTTAATCAAGTTGTCAAGATTGCTGAAACTGGCGAAAAGCCGATAGCGTTCTTTGCTGTAAAAGATGAAGAAATGCCAGCAGGTAAACTTTTCTTCTATACTGCTAGTGGTATGGTAAGATTATCGCCTTGGAGCGAATTTAAAGTTGCAAAGACTTCTTTCCAAGCAATTAAACTTAAAGATAAAGACGAGGTTATTGGTGTGGAAGAAGAAATACCTAACGGCGAATTCTTCTTTGCAACAGAACTTGGTATGTGCGTTCACTGTCACGATACGTTCCCAGAATATGGCAGAGTATCCGGTGGTGTAAAAGGTGTTGACGTTGCAGACGGAGATAGACTTATTACTGCAATGCAAATTGAAGAAAATAAAGAATACGACGTTGTTGTCGCAACTTCTTTTGGTACGTTTAAAAAAGTTCTCTTAGACACTTTAGGCAAACTTCCAAGAGCGAGAAAAGGTATAAAAATTGCCGACCTTGGCAGAGAGGGTAAAGAGAAAGTTCTTCTCGCAGAGGCTGTTGCAGATGACAGTGAAATTTATCTTGCAATAGAAGATGAAGAGGGAAATATGTACCATTCTGTAAGTGGTGAAGTTCCTCTCGAAAGTCGTATGGGCAAAGGCAAAATGTTGCCTAGCGTAGGAATAATAAAATCCAAAGGGGTGTATTCCTTTCGCATCAAGGGGCAAAAATAAGTCTGAAGAAAATTTAATATTTAGGACGGAAGAGCCCCAATTTGTAGAAACGGAGGATTCTTCCTCCTATCTAGATAAAAAAACGTTACCTTTGCAAAGGGAAAAAGAAATTTTTGTAGAAGAAAAAGCAGAGGATAACGAAAAAGATGTTGTAACCGAGGTAGTAATGGAAAAGACTAGAACGGATATTCTAATTGAAAAATCCAAAATTAATTATAACGCAGTAATAAAGATAATAGGAGATATGTACGATAGGATCTTTTCTAAAGACCCAAATTTTGCGTATGCAAGAAAGGACTTGTTTGCAGATTACGATTCATATCTTCAAGCAATTTTAATTAAACTTTGTGCATTTAAAGATGATTTTTCAAAGGATGCAATGACATTTGTAGAAAACGTTGCCGACTACGGTAAATTGGTAGAAGGAACTGATTTTAATCTTTTTGCAGACTGTGCTAAAGAAATGAGGCAAGTCGTTTGTGCAAAGGCAGAGGAAAGACTTAAGGAAGTGCCAGTTTGCTTTAAACTTTCAGGTGCAATAGATAGTGCAAAAGGTCTTGGTGTTACCAAGTCAATGCTTGATGCAACGATAAAAATTGCATTTAACCTTAAGTTTATAGACGTCAATGCTAATTTAAAAGATAATTCCGACGTAATCGGTTCTTTAAAGGCAATCTACGTCTTTGCAAAAGCAAACGGTATAAGTTTACAGTAATAGGAGACTTATATGAGAGTAGTTGTAGTTGGATGTGGTAAAATCGGACAGACTATCATAGGTAGTCTTTTAAAAGAGCGTCACGACGTTCTATGCGTAGATAGCGACCAAAAAGTTATAAATGAAATAACCAACATTTACGACGTTATGGCGATATGTGGCAATGGTATTTCTTGCGACGTATTAAACGAGGCTGGTATAGAAAAAACAGAATTGTTTATTGCAGTAACTGGCTCTGATGAGTTTAATATGCTCAGTTGTTTGGCTGCAAAAAAGTTAGGTGCAAAACAAACTGTTGCAAGAATAAGAAATTCGGAATATAACACAGAGAGTATGGCTTTTATAAAAGACAGCCTAGACCTTTCTATGGCAATAAATCCCGAAAAACTTACGGCTGAGGCACTCTATAACTTGTTAAAAATTCCGTCTGCTATTAAGATTGATACTTTTACCAGTAGAAAATTTGAAATAGTTGAACTCATAGTTAAAAAAGGCTCAAAAATAGCACAGATGTCGCTTATGGAAATGAGAAAGAAATTTTCAGGAAAGTTTCTTATTGCCGTAATAGAGCGTGGTGAGGAAGTCTTTATTCCAAACGGAACTATGACCGTTTGCGAAGGGGACAAAATATGTGTGGTTTGTGCAATAACCGATACTCATAAAGTACTTACTGAACTAGGGTTTGTTCAAAAGGAATCTAAAGACGTAATCATTTTAGGAGGAAGCAAAACAGCACATTACTTAACCGAGATGCTTATGAAAGGTCATACTTCGGTAAAGATAATTGAAAAAAATAAGGAAAGATGTGAAGAACTTTGCGAAACATTGCCAAACGGTGTAGACGTTGTTTGTGGAGACGGTATGTCGCAAGAAATTCTTTTAGAAGAAGGTATTATGACTACAGATGCTTTAATTGCTCTAACAGGTAGCGATGAGGAAAACATTTTGATGTCTTTTTACGCTATGAGCCATAACGTACCTAAAGTTATTTCTAAAATAAACAGAAACGACCTTTCGGCAATTTCCGAAAAACTTGGACTTGACTGCATAGTTTCTTCTAAGAATATTATCGCTGACATTTTAGTTAGATACGCAAGAGCGTTAAATGCAACGGTAGGTAGTAAAGTAGAGTCGTTATACAGCCTTTTAGACGGAGAGGCAGAAGCGTTAGAATTTATCGTAATGCCAGATTTTGAATACGCTCAAATTCCACTTAAAAAGATGGAACTTAAAAAAGACGTGCTTATAGCAGGAATAATAAGAGGAAATAATGCTTTCATCCCAGGTGGTGACGATACAATAAACGTCAACGATAAGGTT
>JAFVSF010000101.1 GCA_017503885.1 Clostridia bacterium | reverse complement strand
CACGTAAGAAACCTCTTTACCGTTAGTATCGAAAAGCTCTTTTACAGTGTTTTTTTTGCCGTAACAATAATAAAGCGGATTATAACTGCCCTCTTTGACGTCCTTTTCATAGTCGTCTAACGCATCTATTAAATATATCCATTTGCCAAGAAAATAAAATAGTCTTTTACTGCTTTCGGTAATTTTATCGCCTACAGCATATTCTCCAAGCTCTTGCATCATCATTGAAAAGGGCTCGCAAACCATATCTAAAATCTCACATTTACCCTTTTCAAGTAAAAATAAATCCTGATAGTTTTTTTCTATTATCCTTGAAATTTGCGGAGATTTTTTTATAGCCTTTTTATGCGCTCGCTTGAAAAACACAAGCTTTGCCTTTCCTCCGTTGCCGTCTAAAATATCGTCTTTTATCTTGTAGTAAGCAAGCTCTACGTTGACTAAAGCGGAAAGCTCGGTAAGTCTGTCACCCTTTTTTACCATAGGTCTTCTTTTAAACCAATGGGTTACGCACCTTTGCCTTGTAATTTCAACGTCTTCATCGCAAAGATTGTGAACGAGCGCAGAGAAAAAGGCTATGTCGTACGTTAGCGAAAGCCTTGCGCTTTGCGTGCACGACCTACCTATGCTCTTGCATACGCCACAGTAAAGAGCGTTATATAACGTATCATCCTTCATATAAAGATACGGCTTTTCGGGTTTAACGTAACCGAACATAATCCACCAGTTTCAATATAATAGCATTATACACTATACCCCAAATTTTACAATTTGTCAATAAACTGAGCACCCACTTGCAAAGTTTAATCAAATTTTACAAAATTTTTCACTTTATATAATAATGTTTTTATAAAAAACGTGATTAAACGTTAAAAGTCAATAAAGAAACTATACTTTTTACAATATTGTTGCAAATTTTCTTATTAGATGATATAATACGCTTATGCTAACAAATTATCATACTCATACGAACTTTTGCGACGGTAAGGATAGTGCTGAAGATATTGTTAAAATCGCCATTGAAAAAGGATTTGATGCAATAGGTTTTTCAAGTCACGGATATACTTCTTTCGACCTATCTTACTGTATGAAAAATACTGCCGAATATATTGCAGAGATAAATCGCCTAAAGCAAAAATATAAGGGTAAAATTCAAATTTATTTAGGCGTTGAAGAAGATGCTTTTGAATTGGTAAAAAGAGAGGACTACGACTACGTATTAGGCTCTTCCCACTACGTAAAAACCAAAAATGGAATTATGCCTATCGACCTTGGTCACGAACACTTCAAAAGCCTTTTAAAAACCTTTGACGGCAACCGTATTGCACTTGCCAAAGCCTATTTTGAAACTTTTACCGACTACATATTAACTCGCAAACCAGACGTTATAGGTCATTTTGATTTAATAACGAAATACGACGAGAAAGACGGATTTGCGTTTTTGAATAATCCCGAATACGTTAGCCTTGCAGAAAAACACATTTTGCAAGCCTTAAAAAGCGATTGTATTTTTGAATTAAAC
Source organism: Clostridia bacterium (assembly GCA_017503885.1). Taxonomy (GTDB): domain Bacteria; phylum Bacillota; class Clostridia; order Christensenellales; family Borkfalkiaceae; genus UBA10281. The sequence continues at coordinate 545 of JAFVSF010000101.1, read as the reverse complement.
ACGGGGGCGATTGCAAGGGGTTATAGAACTAGCCCCTATCCTGCTATAAATCTTCTTCACTTAATTTGTAAAAACGGTGGTAAAATAATGATAAACACCGATTGCCACAATAAAGAAAACCTAGATTGTTTCGTAGAACAATCTAAACTACTTTTAAAAGACGTTGGTTTTAACTACTCTTACGTTTTATACGATGGAAAATTTAAAAAAGATTATCTTTAATAAAAATTAGGCTCGGCTAATTAGCCGAGCCTAAAAAATACGGCGTAGTTGTTTTACTACGCCGTTCGTTTTTTGAATTAATTAAGCAATGTAGTCAAGCATAAACTTTGGAAGCTCTGACTTGTCTGCGCTGATAGTAAGCTCGATATCAACGTCGTTTTCATCGGAAATCTTTTTAAGGTCTGCAAACATTTGCTCGTACTTAACAAGGTCTGCCTCGCCCGTTATTCTCTTAATTCCGTCAATAAAGATGTGTTCGATATCGCTGTTACCTGCAATAAGTCCTTGAACGAAACCTGCGAAACAACATACGCATTTAACTT
>JAFVSF010000008.1 GCA_017503885.1 Clostridia bacterium | reverse complement strand
TTCTCTTTGACTATGTCTATTGACGTTATTTGGAGATTCTCTGGTCCTTCAGCGCCTTCAAGTATAGCGGTAAATTTATTCTCACTATAGTAAACTTGCATGCCGGCTACGCTATAGTTGTAGTATAAAGCAGGACTTGTCCAATAAGTTCCTTCTTCCATAGTTACTTCCCAGCCTAATCTATCCATCATTTTGTAACCATTATTTAGTTCAATTTTAGTTAGAGGTGGTAGCTTTGATAGGGAATTATAGTCTGTTATGTTTTCTAACATAACGTTACTTTCGTAATATATTAGCCCATTTTCATTTTTGGTCTTTGTCAGTATGATATTTTGGGCTAAGTTTTTTTCTACCTTGTACTCTTTTCCAGTACTTGTTTCTACGTCATAATCTACGTTTGCATTCCATTTTTCGTAACGGTGTATAGATTTAACTATAAACGTTCTGTTTTCTCCGTTGGCTATTACTATTACTCGACCATTTCCCGAAATATCAATGTAACCTGCTAGGTCGTAGTTTGCTACTAAGTCAAAGCTTCCTACTATTTGGTTTTCCTTTGATGTGTGTGTATAAACTGGTATTTCTATGTCTTGTCCATCAATTTGCAAGGTTAGAATATATCCCTTGTTTGTTTCGTAACTTGTGTAACCGGTGCTGAATACATATAATTTTGTCGTTTCCGATGAACTAGTGGTCATAGGTGTTAATTCTACGTTTTCATATACTAGTTCGCCTTTAACGTAGCCTTCTTCAGCAGCGCTTGCGCTGATAGGGGACTTGTCAATTGTCACAATAGCAAATAAAGCCATTACTAAAATAAGCAAGCAACCTAATACAACGTTGCTTACCAGTAGGGCTTTATTCGTTTTTTTGAGTTCTCTTATATTTTCCATGTTATCTCCTTAAAATAGTGTTGCCCCGACTTTCGCCGGGGCTTTAGGTTTTATGCGTTTATACTCTACGCATAAGTTTTCGGATCATCCAAACTGCAAGTCCTAGACCTGTAAAAGTCAAGGTAAAAATACCTAGTGCGGTCATTTGACCTTCGCTGGTTTGTAGCAAGGTTTGGAAGAAATTAACGATACCAGTACCACTGCCTTCAAGGGTTCCTTGAAAAGCTTCGGTGATTGTGCTGATAATTTCACTGCCCATTGACATACCTCCTTTAAGTCTAACGATTGGTAGGGGGTTTTTAATTCAACGTCGTTTTGGTTGAATGGCGGCACCCCACGTAAACCACTTTTTGGGAACGGACTATTTTTTACACTCACGTATCATTGTCTTGTAGTCCTGGCATAGTTTAGTAAAATCTGCCATTATGTTTTGCAAGTCAATGCACGTGGAATGTATAAACTGTTTTTTCTCTTGGCTAACTACGATACCGTATTTTACTTTGCCAAAGAACGTTGGCTTAGCAGCTCTAATAGTAAGAACGCTTTTGCCTATGCTTATTTCTTCCGAAACGAGTTGACCTTTATATATCTTTTTTGGGTTCATCTTTTTTTTCTTTGAGTTCTTCTAATATTTTTTGGTGTGCTTTTGTTATGTAACATAAGCTTAATATAGTAAATTTATCTTGCTCTGCGTATTTTAATTTTTGTTCTAGTAATTGAATTTCTTCATATAGGCAGATTATTGTTTCTTGTAAACTTCCGATAATTTGGGCTTGGTTTTCTAAATCCGTTACATAACCCAATCCTTCTTTTATCAAATTATCTATTTTTATTTTCGTTATATCTTTCATAGTTCACCTCAAATCAAAAAAAGGCAAAACTACTGCCTTTTCATTCTCAATTTATAGTTATAAGAGGTCAATTCGATATCGATAGAATCTCCAACGTTAACTTCGGGTTTTGCTTTGGTGAAAATATCGGTATTGAAAGGACGATAAGCGGTATTGATAGTGCAGTACGTTCTCCAAAGAACGTCTGTTCCTACTTGCTTTTGAGAAGGCTCTTCAATAACGGTAGCAGTAAGAGTAACTACCGCTAGAGGTTTAAGGGAAGTCTTTTTCTCTTGAGGTGCATCTGCATCGGTAGGGAATGGTAAGTTTTGTTGAGTAGTCATATATATC
>JAFVSF010000100.1 GCA_017503885.1 Clostridia bacterium | reverse complement strand
TAAACCTTACAAGGTATGCCATACTTCATAAACTCTTGTTCGTAAGAACGAGTAAGTGCGTTAATTCTCATAAGTACGGCAAAATCGGAATATTTATAACCCCTGTCAACCAAGTTTTTTATAGTAATTGCAGTATATTGAGCCTCGCCCGACTCTTCGTTTGCAACGTAAACCTCAGGCTTTATCCCCTCGTCGTTTTGCGTCCAAAGTTCTTTTTGCCTACGCTGTGTATTTTTTGCAATAACTGCGTTTGCTAAATTTAAAATCTTTTTAGTAGAGCGGTAATTTTGTTGCAATTTAAATACTTTTGCATCTTTATAGGTTTCGTCAAAGTTTAAAATGTTAGAAATTTCTGCTCCACGCCAACCATAAATACTTTGGTCGTCATCACCAACTACAAAAACGTTATTATGATATGATGCTAGAAGTTGCACGATATTATACTGAACACAGTTTGTATCTTGAAACTCATCAACGTGTACGTATCTAAAACGCCTTGCATATTTTAGCAACACGTCCTTATACTCAGCAAGTAAATGGTATGTTTTTATAAGCAAGTCATCAAAGTCAAGTGAATTTGATTTACGAAGTTCGAGTTCATATTCTTCTATAATTTTAACGTAATCTTTTATATCTCTGTCCCAAGAGTAATCTTTTTGAAACTCTTCTATTGACATGTCTTTATTTTTAATTGCAGAGATATAATTTTTTGCTTTTTTGAGATATTTGTCTGCTTCAAAACCTAATGAAACGATTATTCTTTTTAAAACCTTTTCTTTATCGGTTTCAGAATAAATAGAAAAGTTACGGTTATAGCCAAGTTTATCTATATCGCTGCGAAGAATTTTAACACACATTGAGTGAATAGTGCAAACCCATAACTCTTCAATATCGCCAACCATTTTTTCAAGTCTTTCCTTCATTTCGTTGGCAGCCTTGTTAGTAAAGGTTATTGCCAAAATATTAAATGGTGAAACGCCCATATCCTTTACGAGATGGGCTATACGACTAGTTAAAACTCTTGTTTTCCCACTACCTGCACCTGCTATAACAAGCACTGGACCTTCGGTTTGTCTTACAGGGAGAATTTGTTCTTCATTTAAACTTTGCATAACGTCTTGCATAATAATACCTCATTTTATATTCTATCACTTATCCCTATTTTTTTCAAGTTAATTGTTATGATTAAATAATTTTATTATTTAAATTTTAAGTTTACTTAAAGCCACAAATAAAAAATCTCCACAAAAAAATGTGGAGATTTTTATTAAAAAGTATTGATAATCAACTTATAGACCACCTTTTATCATTTACACAGTTTTTGAAACACCTTTAAAACATAGCTAGTATATTCTTCGTTATTTATTCCTATTTGATAAAAATACGTATATACTAACACCATATAATATTTTATTTTTTCTTCACAATAATTTCCTATTGATAAATATCCTTCCAAAAACCTTTGCACTTCTTCCTCTTTTACTAAAAAGGGTTGCCCTGGCCTACGTATTATTGCCCATGCAATATCAAACTCTCGATTTCCAATTCCTGCAAGTTCAAAATCTAATATTGCCGAAATATGCTTATCTTCCCACAATACGTTTGCATAGTGAAAATCGCCATGACAAAAACAATAGTTTTTTTCTAACGGGGCTTTTTCGGTTAAATATTTGTAAACGAATTGCAGATTGTTTTCTTTAAAATAATTTTGCTCCGGTACGTAAAAAAACCTCCTATCTTTAACAGCTTTAAACTCACCTGTTGTCGAGTGCATTTTTGCAAGAACTTGCCCATATTCAAAGAGATACTCCATTGATTCTAACCCTTTATTATCGCCTAAGATAGTCGAAAGCCTCTCTCCCCTTTTTGCAACCGTAACAACAAAGGGTGTTTCACCCAAATCAAAATCGATTATTTGTGGCGCTAAGCTACTATTCAGCAGATTAATAACGTTAATTTCGTTTTCTATATCAGCGCCCTTTTGCCTTGCAACCTTAATAAAAACCTCTAACTCTTCCTTATTACAGATTCCCTTTGCATGAAAGACGTCGTTTCCTGCGTGAGGATAACCTAAAACCTCCAACAATTTAAAATTCTTATACGGCAATTTAAAAGGATCTATTGTATCTCGCCACTTATCAGGATGTTTCATAATCCACTCCTAAATCTTATAGATTTATATACAGTTAAACAACAAAACGCAAGACGGTTAATTATCTTGCGTTTTTGTTTTAATCAACTTATAGGTAGACTTTTACTCTTCTATAGGTGTTTCATCAACTACCACTTGAGCGTCTACGTTTTCAATAATATTTCCCTCTTCGTCACGAATAATTGGATTGCCGTCTTCATCAAACTCTTCCTCTTCTTCGTCTTCGTGAGGAGCAATTGCAATGGTTGCAATTTGTGCGCCGTTAAGTTTCATAACTCTTACACCTTGAGTATCACGACCAATGAGTGAAATTTCGTTTACTTGAGTTCTTATAGCAACGCCTTGGTCAGATATCATCATAATATCTTGGTCTTCGTTTACAGGCTTAATACCAACTAAGAAACCTGTCTTTTCGTTAAATACGCCTGCTTTAATACCCTTACCTGCTCTAGATTGGAGTCTATATTCATCAATAGAACTACGTTTTCCATAACCGTTTGAAGAAATAGTAATTACCGTATCGGTTGGGCGAATTACTTGCATGTCGATTACGTAGTCGCCGTCATTTAAGTCGATTGACCTTACACCTTGAGTATCTCTACCCATCGCTCTTACGTCATGTTCGCTAAATCTAATACACTTACCTTCGTGTGAGCCGATTAAGATTTCGTTTTCGCCGTCGGTGAGTTGAACGGAAATAAGTTCGTCGCCAGGGAGAAGGCTAATTGCTATCTTACCACCCTTTCTTATAGAATTAAACTCTTTAAGAGCCGTCTTCTTAATAAGACCAAACTTAGTAGCCATCATAATATAGCCTACGTCAACTGTTTCCACTTCAGCATTTTCGTTATTTTCAACGATTTCAACTTCTACGGTTTCAATTTCTTCATCAGTTTCAGGCTTTTCGTTTTCAATCTCTTTTCTAGGAATTACTGCAGTAATTCTTTCTTCTTTATCAACTTGAATAAGGTTT
>JAFVSF010000099.1 GCA_017503885.1 Clostridia bacterium | reverse complement strand
TAGATGAAAAAAATAATTTTATTATTGTTAGCACTAGTTGTTGGGTTCCCTGTTGTTTTAGCAGAAACAACGTCGGCATATGCAAACCAAGAACAAAAAATATACTGCACGGCTACCATTGATGATGAATTTGCTGATAATAAAGTAATGGTTGTATTAAATGAAAATGCAAGTAGAAGCGATAAGGATTATAGTGTTTCAGATTTTATTTCTTATGGTTGTATAAGAGTTGAAGATTTAACTGAGTTCGCTACTGAAACCGTGCAATCTAATGGCGATAATGAAATGGTTAATATTGAAAACTATAAAAGGGTTTTAAGTTTAACGTTAAATCAAAACTCTAAAGAAAACGTTTTACATGTTATAAACTGTTTAATAGAAAGGGAAGACGTTTTATATGCGGGTCCAGATTATATAATGACTACAAGTTCCATATCTTCAAATGATACGTATGCAACGAGTCAATGGGCTATTAACAATATAGGGCTTAAAAGCTGTTGGGATTTTACTCAAGGCTCAACAGATGTTGTTGTTGGTGTAATGGATACGGGTATTGACGGAACTCACCCAGATTTATCTTCTTACATTATTAATGAGCTTTGTCGCGATTTTACAAGTGGGCAAGAAGTTGTTGTGGGTTGTCCGTTAGATAACGATGGGCATGGAACGCACGTGGCAGGTATAATAGGGGCAATTGGTAACAATAATTTGGGAATAACAGGAGTGAATTGGAATGTTAAATTGGTTTCGCTTAAGGTTTTTGACGGACAGGAAAATTCATTAGTTTCTAATGTGGGAGCCGCAATTGGTTATGCACAAAGAGTTGGTATAAAAATTTTAAATTTTAGTGGTGGTTGGAAAAATGACCAACAATATAATGATATGGCATATGATGCTTTGATAGGAAATTATTCAGGGTTATTAATATGTGCCACAGGTAACGAAGCAAATAATAATGATGAAAACCCACGATATCCGGCATCTTATTCTAATTCAAATATATTATCGGTAGGGGCTATTGATAGTGGGAATAATCGTTGCGCTTTTTCAAATTATGGCGAAGAAACAGTTGATATCTTTGCTCCAGGTGAAAACATTTTAAGCTCTTTCACAGAAAGTGTTTGTGAAGAGAGTGTAACTTTTTACGATGGAACAAAATTTTGTGAGTTGGATTATGAGCATAGGAGTTTTTATGAAGCAGACGCCGTAAGTAGGGGTATATCGTTAGAGTTCCTTGCGGAAAACTTTTTTACAATTTATCGTAGACAACCAAGTATATATAAGTGCATGACTCACCATGCAAACGGCTATCATTATATGAGAGGCACGTCAATGGCTGCTCCATACGTGACAGGTGTTGCGGCACTACTTTTATCGCTTAATTCAAATCTCACAGCAGTACAGTTGAAAGCGGCTATATTAAATAGTGCAGAAAATATCAATATCACATTGCCAGATAACACGAGCCAAAGTGTGAAAAAGTTAAACGCTTATAATGCAGTAAAATACGTTTTAGCAAACCATAATGATGGGACAATAGTTGTAAGTGGTTCAAAAACGAGATTAAAAAGATTAAACGGAGCAAGCGATATTTATAATAAAAAGAAATCTCTTTTAAAACTCACAGTAAATGATGGGGTGTCTTGTAGAATATCGGTATCTGCAAATTATGCAACTAAGGTTACGCTGTTTGATGATTCGTTTAATATAGAAACAACTTTAACGTCAGGCTTAATAAATAACTATATCTTGGATACACCAGGTGTTTATTATTTGCAAACGGAATTTGTAGAAGAGGTTGTAGACACAATAACTATACATATAGATGAACTGGGGCATATTCATAGTGGAGCGTGGTTGTATTTTAGTAATTCGCAACATAGAAGAATTTGTCTTTGTGGTGAAACCTTTTATGAGGTGCATTGTGTAGAATATCAAGACTCACGAGATGGTTATGCAACATGTCTTGGTTGTGGTGCAAATCTCGACCTAGCGTTAGATTTTGCCGATATAATTAGATCTATTGGTAACAGACGGGTAACCTTAAACGGTAGTTATATATTACCTAGTGGTATAGTAGTTTTAAAGGAAGAAGACGTAGATGCTTATATGGCAGGAACTTTAATCTTTTACAATGAAAACGAATTACCCATAACAGCATAGTTTTAAATTAAAACAAATATGGGCTTGGGAAGGCAAACCTTCCCAAGCCCATATTTATTGCTTTAAAAAATTATTTTTCGAGATGCTTTTTTATGGCGTTTATTGATTCGTCGCTAATAACGTGTTCTATTTTGCAAGCGTCTTCAGTTGCAGTTTCTTCACTAACGCCAAGCTCTATCAAAAATTTAGAAATAATACCGTGTCTTTCGTAAATTTTTTCAGCCTCTATTTTTCCTTTTTCAGTCAAGGTTATATATCCGTTTTTGTCAATGGTAATATATTCATCGGTTTTTAAAATGCCCATAGCACGTGAAACACTGGGTTTAGAATAACCCATATGCTCAACTATATCTATAGAACGGACAGCACCACTTTTTCTTTGCAAAACTAAAATGCTTTCAAGGTACATTTGACCTGATTCGTGCAAACTCATATTAACTCCTAAAAGGTATTTATATAATAACGTTACTGTATTAAAAATATTATATCATAATATAAATAAAATAGCAACAAAGAGTAAAAATTTTTTAAAAAAGCGATAAATTCTAGTTGACAAAAACAATTTAAATGATGTATAATTTTTTCAGTTAGCAAACGCTAACCCGTTTTTTTAACATATAAGTTAGCAGTGGCTAACTCGGGAGATTTTATGAAAACCTTAAAAGATTTAAAAGTAGGTCAAAGTGGAAAGGTAGTAAAAATTCATGGAGAAGGTGCGTTAAAACGCAGAATTATGGATATGGGTATTACTAAAGGTGTTTTGATTACCGTTAGAAAGGTTGCACCACTTGGCGATCCAATGGAGTTAAATTTAAGGGGCTACGAACTTTCTTTAAGAAAGGCTGATGCCGAAATGGTCGAAATAGAAGTTTAAAGGCTTATATACTTCGCAAAAGTGCGTTACTGCTTTGTCCCCCAAACCCCAATGACCAAAGAGGTCTATTGTGTCTTGTGTTACAAAGCGAGCCTTCTTTTGCTTGTATCTAATCCTTTAAACCTCACTTTGTATGAGAGAGGGAAAACACAGATGTAACGTCACGTTGCAACGCATAAAAACCTTTAAACACTCTAATTTCTATCAAATTATTTAGTTGTATAGTTAGCGTAAGTTAACTTAATTATATACATTTAGGAGTTTTATGGAAAAATATATAAAAATTGCTTTGGCAGGCAATCCAAACAGCGGAAAAACAACACTTTTCAACGCCTTAACAGGCTCAAATCAATTCGTTGGTAACTGGCCGGGTGTAACGGTTGAAAAGAAAGAGGGAAAAGTAAAGGGAAGAGATAACGTAATCGTTACCGATTTGCCAGGTATATATTCGCTTTCACCATACACGTTAGAAGAGGTTGTTGCACGAAATTATCTTATAGATGAACGTCCCGATGCGATTTTAAACATTGTAGACGGAACTAATTTAGAAAGAAACCTATACCTAACCACCCAACTTGTAGAAATTGGAATACCGGTGGTAATTGCCATTAATATGATGGATATGGTTAAAAAATATGGCGATAACATTGCTATAGACGGACTTTCTAAAAAATTAGGTTGCCCTATAGTTGAAATTTCTGCTTTAAAAGAAGATGGAATTTTTCTTGCAATAGACAAGGCTATAGAGTGTGCAAAGGCACAAAAGAAAACGGTGCGTCATATATTCTCGGGTGCTGTTGAACACGCAATCGCCCATATAGAAGAGAGTTCCGTACATCATCTTCCTGAAGATAGACAGCGTTGGTACGCTATTAAAATTTTTGAAAGGGACTCAAAGGTTTTAGAGCAGTTAAAAATAGAAAAAGGAAAACTTGCTCATATCGAAACGGATATAAAAGCGTGCGAAAGCGAACTCGACGACGATGCAGAAAGTATTATAACAAACGAAAGATACGAATACATCGGCGAGATTTTAAAGGGCGTGTACCACAAAAAACACGTGGGCAGACTTACTACGTCGGATAAAATTGATAAAATCGTAACAAATCGTTGGCTTGCTCTTCCTATATTTGCCGTGGTTATGTTCCTCGTATACTTCATTTCGGTAACGACTGTAGGGACGTGGGTAACCGATTTTACAAACGACGGTTTGTTTGGCGAAGGTTTTAACTTTTTCGGCTTGACAGTTCCGGGGATTCCAGTGCTTATTAGTAGTGGGCTTGAGGCAATAGGCTGTTGGACATGGTTACAGAGTCTTATCGTAGACGGCATTGTGGCAGGCGTTGGTGCAGTTCTCGGCTTTGTTCCTCAAATTTTAGTATTGTTTTTAATCTTGGCTTTTTTAGAGGCGTGTGGTTATATGGCAAGAATAGCCTTCGTGCTAGATAAAATCTTTAGAAAATTTGGGCTTTCTGGCAAATCGTTTATACCTATGCTTATCGGTACGGGTTGTGGTGTTCCAGGTATTATGTCATCTAGAACTATTGAAAACGATAGAGATAGAAAAATGACGATTATTACAACGACGTTTATCCCTTGTGGAGCAAAACTTCCGTTTATCGCACTTATTGCAGGAGCAATTTTTGGTGGTGCGTGGTGGGTTGCACCTTTAGCCTATTTTATAGGAATGTTTGCAATAGTTGTCTCTGGAATTATGCTTAAAAAGACAAAACTTTTCTCAGGCGACGTTGCTCCGTTTGTAATGGAACTCCCTGCATATCACATGCCAACTATTAAAAATCTTTTATATTCAATGTGGGAAAGAGGTTGGTCGTTTATTAAAAAGGCAGGAACTATAATTCTTCTTTCTACCGTAATAATTTGGTTTTTGACTTATTTTGGCTTTACTGAAACAGGCTTTAGAATGCTTGCAGAGAACGAAATCGACAAGAGTATATTGGCGTTCATAGGAAGTTTTGTAAGTTGGATATTTGCACCTTTGGGTTTTGCAAATTGGCAATCTGCTGTTGCTACAATAACAGGACTTATAGCAAAAGAAAATATAGTGGCAACGATAGACGTTACGTTAGGTCTAGCACTATTTACAAAGCAATCTGCAATGTCTTTCCTTATATTCAATCTTTTGTGTGCTCCTTGCTTTGCAGCGATGGGTGCGATAAAAAGGGAAATGAACAACTGGAAATGGACTGCTTTTGCAATAGGTTATCAAACGGTTTTCGCATACGTTATTGCGTTTATTGTGTATCAATTTAGCATTGCGTTTAGTGGAAGATTAAACCTTCTAGGATTTAACGTGGCAGTTGCACTTGTGGTATTTTTACTTTATATGATTATTAGGCCAAACTTCAAAAAAATAGCCGATAAAGTAAAAAAGAGCAAATAATCGACTTATAGCAAAGTTTTTATAGGAGGGTGATAACAATGTTTGATTGGATCAAACAAAATATTGGCTCTATAGCCGTTTTGCTTGTAGTTATAACTATTATTGCCCTAATAGTTGTGTTTCGTAAAAAAGCGAAGAAAAAGGGCAAAAGCACGTGTGGGTGTAACTGCTCATCTTGTGCAGGGCGTTTTGCGTGTCATAACTATAAGCAAGAAGAAATTGAAAAGTAAATTAAAGCACGCCAAGTTAAGGCGTGCTTTTTAAATGAAATGGCATAAAATTTTTCAATCTGTATTGACAAAGACCACATTTTATAGTATTATAT
>JAFVSF010000007.1 GCA_017503885.1 Clostridia bacterium | reverse complement strand
TTATTCCACGCACGACGTTTTTTAAAAACAAAGAAAGCTCGCTCGGCATCTTGCCGAGCGAGCTTTCTTATATAAATTTTATTTTTTATCTTGATTATATTGGTCTACGTCTAATATCTTAACAAATTCTTTTAAAGCAAAACTGTGACTGCTTTCATCTTTGTTTAATACGACACCCGTTGCTCTTGTTGGAAGTTGAGGGCTAACTTTTATTTCGAAAAGTTCCTTTTTAGCAAGTTCTTCTAATACGTAACGACGTGGCACACATGCAATACCCATGCCGTTTTTAGCCATTTCAATTATAAGTTCTACACTAGCGGCTTCAAATTCTGGAGTAATCGTTATACCGTGCTTTGCTAAAAATCCCATTATTTCTTTATTTGTAGACGTAGTATTGTCTAACATAATGATAGGATAATCTGGCAAATCTCTTAAATCGATAATAGAATCGAAAAGTTCTGAAAATTTATCAGATGCAACGAAAATATCTTCAATTATACCTGTTTGACCAGTTAAAAGCACGTCATCGTCATGTATTGGCAAGTTTACTAGTCCAATATCTGCTTTATGGCTTTTAATTCTCTCTAGTGTATCCTTACTTGTACCGTCTTTGAAAGTAATAACTACGTTTGGGTAAAGTTCGTGGTATTTTTTTATGTATCTCATAAGGAAGTGAGTAACGAACGTGTCGCCTGCAGATATTCTTAAAACACCTGTTGCAATATTTTTACTCTCTTTAAATTTTGACTCTGCAGAATCGAAAAGTTTAATTGCCCTTTCAACAATTTCAAATATTTGTCTACCACCAGTTTCGGTAAGTTCCATACCACGGCTTACACGGTTAAACAATTTTCCACCCAACTGCGTTTCAAGGTTTTTAATCGCTTGAGATACTGCAGGTTGCGAAATATACAACTCTTCCGATGCTTTAGTTAAACTACCACATTTTGCTACTGTATAAAAAACTCTATATAAATCTAGGTTTATCATTGTACCTCCTACTTGCCAACACAGAATTTACTAAAAATCTCGTCGATAATCGTTTCACTTGCCGTTTCGCCACTAACCTCGCCTAAAGCAATCCACGCATCATTAAGGTCAATAGAAGACAAGTCTGCTGTTGTAATGCTAAATGAACTAATTGCATCATTTAGCGATTTACTCGCCCTTTTAAGTGCATTTAAATGCCTTTCTTCTGTTAAAAAATCTGCATTTAAATCAATTTTTCCATCAAAAGCCTTATTTACCAACTGTTCTTTAAGCAATTCTATATTAAGTCCCGTCTTTGCCGAAACGTATAAATCGCCTTTAATTTCTGGCTCTTGGTTTAAATCGTTTTTATTTACGACTATTATTCTATCTTTATCTTCCGTCTGCTTTAAAACGTTTATATCGTCTTCATCTAAAGGTCTACTACCATCTAAAACAACCACGCAGACGTCACTGTCGTTTAAGATATTTTCAGAACGCTTTATACCTACACTTTCAATCTCGTCAAGACTTTCTCTAATACCTGCAGTATCGTAAAGATTAAATCTAACGCCTTTTACTTCTATTTCACCCTCAACTACGTCACGAGTCGTTCCTGCAATCGATGAAACTATCGCCTTATCATAGTCTAAAATACTGTTTAAAATAGAACTTTTACCAGTGTTTGGCTTGCCTAAAAGTGCAACCTTTACTCCGTGTTTAATTTTTCTTCCCTTTCCGTAACGAGAAATAATTACGTCAACCTCATCTTTAACAGACTTCATTGATTCAATTATTTCATCATAATTATCTTCCGTAACGCCTTCTTCAGGATAATCTATTCCTGCGTTTATGTAGGCTAATGCGTAAGTGAGTTTATTTTGCATTTCAATTATTTTAGCAGTCAATTTTTCTCTGTAAAGATAATAACCTGCCTTTACTTCGCCTACGCTTTCGCTATTTATCATATCAATAAGCCCTTCGCAAGAAGAAAGGCTCATTTTTCCATTTAAAAACGCTCTTTTGGTAAACTCGCCCTTACTTGCAGGCAAAGCACCTAAATCAAAAGTTTTTCTCAATATTCCTTGAGTTATAGCAATTCCTCCGTGACAATGAAATTCAACCATATCTTCGCCAGTATAACTTCTAGGTCCTTTAAAATAAACGCACATGCCAAAATCGGTAAAATTTCCACCATCAATTTCGCCTACGTAGAGTTTATACGGCTCAAAATTACGTACCGAAACACCGCCGAGTGGTTTAAACATCTTCTCGGCTATATCTAGTGGGCTATCGCCACTAATTCGTATTATTGCCACACCACCAACGCCGGGTGCAGTTGAAATTGCAGATATATTTTTACTCATAATTAACTAAAAAAGTCATCCGTATCTTTTGAATTGCTATTTTTGTTTGAATTTGAAGAATTAAACTCTTCAAACGGGTCTATATCTCTCTGCTCTCTACCAGTGTAGCCACCGTTATTAGGCTGATTATAGCCACCATAATTTTGACCGTTATTATATGGATTTCCTCCGTATGGGTTTCCTCCGTACGGATTGCGTTGTGCCCACTGTCTTCTTGCCTCTATATACGCATCATAATTTATGCTTGGTTTGTTTCTTAAAGCAAAAATTAATATACCTGCAAGTAAAAACGAGTTTATGCCCGGCAAAATAAAGATATTTAAACCAACGTATACACCAGCAGTAAAAAAAACGTATTTAGTTGATTTATTAATCGTATAACTCATAAATAAACGACTATAAAGTATCAACATAAACACTGCAAATGCTATATCTACAAGACTTAAGTATCCGTTTAACAATTTGCCAAAAGTTGAATCAAAACCAAATATAGACTCTGAAACAATATAAAACTTACCCGTGGCAAGCATTGCTTTATTTAACTCGACAAGCCTAAAAATTGCAGGAATCGCATAGATAAAATCGAGCAGACAATTTGCTAAAAGAATCATCGCTCCTGTTATTATAGCCAAAATATAAATTGCAGGTTGCTTTTTAACGTACTTACTGTTTGGAGATAATTTATAACAATAATATATTCCAAAAAATGGAATTATTGACAAAGCAGGCTTATCTAAATGGCTATTTTTCGCCATTTTATATAATCCTATACTCCTAAACGTGTAATATAACGCAAAGATTCCCAATATTAAAATTGAAAAAAACAAGGATATGAGAAGATATCCATCTGGAGCAAGTGTATACCCTAAAGGCTCTAAAAAATATTTTGAAAAATCGTTATATAAAAAGTTAAAAATATTATAAATCATCTTGTCAACCTATAAAAAGCATTATAATTTATACTAATTATATGCTAAGTTCTGCCTTTAAATCATTTACTATTTTAATAATATCTTGACAAGCAGTTTGCATAGAAACTTCGCCTTTGAAAGTTTTATTTCTAAGGGAAATTTCAACCACTCCTCTATCGCAAGTCTTACGGCTTACAACTGCTCTCACTGGAACGCCTAAAAGGTCTGCGTCTGCAAACATTGATCCAGGTCTTACGTCTCTATCATCATAAAGAACTTCTACTCCGTTATTTAAAAGTTCGTTATAAAGAGCGTCTGACACAGATTTTACGTTTTCGTCGTTTGCTTGAAGACAACAAATTTCAACTTCCCAAGGAGCGATTGAAATTGGCCACATAGGACCGTAATCGTCGTGTTGTTCTTCACAAATAGTTGCAACGAGTCTACCAACACCAATACCATAACATCCCATAATAGGATTTTTTCTTTCGCCATCGGTATCTACGTAAGTCATATTCATAGACTCAGTATATTTTTTACCAAGTTGGAAAATATTACCAATTTCTACACCTCTTTTTAAAGTTATAGTTGGCTTTCCACAAATAGGACAAATACCACCGTTATAAGCTTTAGCAACTTCTACGTATTCAACGTTGCCTACGTCACGAGCAATATTCATACCTTTAAAGTGAGCATCTACTTTATTTGCTCCACAAACAAAACTTTCGATACCCTTAAGAGATTTATCAAAAACAACTTTTGCCTTGCCGTTAAAGCCGACAGGACCTATAAAGCCTGCAACTATACCAGACTCTTCACTTATACCACTTGCAGGGTGAACTTCAGTCTTTAAGTAGTTACGAAGTTTTGTTTCGTTTACGTCAAGGTCGCCTCTAATAAATACAACAACGTAATCGTCAGTTGCATTTTCTTGGTAAACAACAGCCTTGCACATTCTAGTTGGGTCTACGCCTAAAACTCTCTTAAGCCCCTCTATTGTCTTAACGTGTGGAGTTGCAATTTCAGTGAGCTGTTCAACTTGACTTTCAATTTCGTGTGTGATACAATCTGCAACTTCAAGGTTAGCCTTATAATCACAAGCCTCGTTTGAACAAATTGCAAGCGTATCTTCACCAATTTCTGTAAGCAACATAAACTCGTGTGAAACCTTACCACCCATCATACCACTGTCACTTTTTACTGCAACTACGTTTTTAGCACCTGCACGCTTAAAAATACGTTCGTATGCCTTAAAACATTCGTCGTAGTAAGATTCGAGGTCTTCTTGAGATGTATGGAAAGAGTATGCGTCTTTCATTGTAAACTCTCTTACTCTTATAAG